>JABIST010000223.1 GCA_018700215.1 Dehalococcoidia bacterium
CTCTTCGACAGCACCTACGACGAAGCACTCGCCCCCGTCGTCCAGCTCGGCGTCAATCACGAGCAGCAGCACCAGGAGCTGATGCTCACCGATGTGAAGCACCTCTTCTCCTTCAATCCCCTCAACCCCGCCTACCGCGAAGGCGCCGCCGAACCGTCCGGCATCCCCGCCCCCGATCTCGCCTGGGTCCCCTTCGAGGAAGGCGTCTACTCCGTGGGCCACGACGGCTCGGAGTTCACCTTCGATAACGAAGGTCCGCGCCACCAGGTCTACCTCCGCGACTTCGAACTCGCTTCCCGCCCGGTAACGAACGCCGAGTACATCGCCTTCATCGAGGACGGCGGCTACACCCGCTCCAAGCTCTGGCTCTCGGACGGCTGGGCCACCGTCAAGCAGCAGCAGTGGCAGGCCCCGCTCTACTGGGAGCAGCGCGACGGCGCCTGGTGCCAGCACACCCTCGGCGGCCTCAAACCCGTCGACCTCGATGCACCTGTCACCCACGTCAGCCATTACGAGGCCGACGCCTACGCCACCTGGGCCGGCCACCGCCTCCCCACCGAGTTCGAGTGGGAAGTCGCCGCCGCCCCCGAACCAATCGAGGGCAACTTCGCCGATTCCGGTCGCTGGCACCCCGTCGCTTCCGAGGATGTCTCCCCCGGCGGCTTCACCGCCCTCTACGGCGATGTCTGGGAGTGGACCAGCAGCGCCTACCTCCCCTACCCCGGCTTCACCGCCAGCGATGACGCCATCGGCGAATACAACGGCAAGTTCATGTCCAACCAGATGGTCCTCCGAGGCGGCTCCTGCGCCGCCCCGGACGCCAGCCACATTCGCCCCACCTACCGCAACTTCTTTCCGGCAGCCGCCCGCTGGCAGTTCAGCGGCATCCGATTGGCGCGTGACGCATGAGCAACCCCACCCCCGCAGACGTCGCCACCGAGGCTCGCTCAGAGTTCGCCGAGGACGCCCATCGCGGCCTCGCCGCGCCCCAGAAATGGCTCCCCTCCAAGTACTTCTACGACGAACACGGCTCCGCGCTCTTCGATGCCATCACCGAGCTGGAGGAGTACTACCCCACCCGCACCGAACTCTCGATCCTCCAGCGCCACGCCCCGGCCATGGCCCGTCGCCTTGGCCCCGACTGCGCACTGATCGAGTACGGCAGCGGCAGCAGCCTCAAGATCCGCCTCCTGCTCGACGCGCTGGATGGCCTCGAAGGCGTCGCTACCTACGTCCCGATCGACATCTCCGGCGAGCACCTCCTGCGCTCCGCCGAAGCCGTCGCCCTCGATTACCCCCGTCTCCGCGTCGAGCCCGTCGTCGCCGACTTCACCCAGCCCGTCGACCTCGGGAGATCGACGACTCCGCACGCCGCATCGTGTACTTCCCCGGCTCCACCATCGGCAACCTCGTCCCCGACGAAGCCGACGCACTCCTCCGCGGCATCGTCGACCTCGTCGGCCCCGAAGGCGGCGCCCTCATCGGCGTCGACCTCGAGAAACCTCACGAGGTGATCGAAGCCGCCTACAACGACGCCGCCGGCGTCACCGCCGAGTTCAACCTCAACATGCTCCGTCGCATGAATCGCGAGCTGAACGCCGATTTCGATATCGCTGCCTTCGAGCACTGCGCCTACTTCAACGACGAGCACCACCGCATCGAAATGCACCTCGTGAGCCAGCGCGCCCAGGTCGTCCGTCTCGATGATCTCGCCGTCACCTTCGAGGCGGGCGAGACCATCCGCACCGAGTACTCCCACAAGTACACACCGGAGCGCTTCGAGGAGCTGGCACGCCGGGCCGGCCTCACCATCCGCCAGCAATGGACCGACCACCGCCAGTGGTTCGGCGTCTTCTACCTCGAACTGGCGTAGCCACCACCGAGGCGCACGGGACGCAGCCAGCCCGCTCTGCCATCATTCGACCATGACAGAGATCCGTCCCGGAAAACTGCTGGTGGCCAGCCCGCTACTAGAGGACCCGAACTTCCGTCGTGCGGTTGTCCTCGTCTGCATGTACAGCGACGAAGGCACCATGGGCGTCGTCCTCAACCGCCCCCTCGAAATCCCCGTCGTCGACCGCCTCGCCGCCTGGAGCGAACTCGTCGCCTCTCCGGCCGTCTTCTTCGATGGCGGGCCCGTCGAACCCAACCTCGTCGTCGCCCTCGCTCGAGGTGACAGCGACCGCCTCAGCACCAGCATCGAACCCGGCTTCGGCCTCGTCGACCTCGAGACCGATCCACACGCCGTTCCCGGCGCCTTCGAAGTCGTCCGGCTCTTCGGCGGATACGCCGGTTGGGGTGCCGGCCAGTTCGAGTCAGAACTCGGCGAGGACGCCTGGTACATCGTCGATGCGCTCCCGGGCGACGCCTTCACTGAAGAGCCGGATACGCTCTGGCGCGAGGTGCTCCGGCGCCAGTCCGGAGACCTGCAGATGCTCGCCTACTACCCGGAGCGGCTCGAGCTGAACTGACACCTGCCTCATTCGGCTCGATTCATGACCTTCCCCACTTTCACGTCAACGTCAGGGATGGATATCATTCCCGGTACGCACCGCGTGGGTGCCCCCGATGACAGGACCCCCGTGACGATCGAGACACCTCCCACCACTTCCGGCGAAGAACGCCCCGAAGCGGCGCCGGCTATGCCGCGCATGGGTTCCGGTGGACCCGGCATGCGCCCCGGGATGGGGTCACCCGGCATGGGACCGCCCGGCTCCCGCCCCTCGCTCCGCCGCGCGCTCGAGGTCTTCGAGAATCGCAACTACCGCTACCTCTGGTTCTCTTCCCTCTTCTCCTTCATGGGTATGCAGATGCAGCAGGTCGCCCGCGGTGTCCTCGCCTGGGAGCTGACCGAGAGCTTCGGCGCCACCGGCATCATCATGTTCTCGTTCGGTCTGCCGATGCTGCTCTTCTCGCTCTTCGGCGGCGCCATCGCGGACCGGCTGAACAAACGCGATCTCTCTGTCTACAGCCAGATCGGGATCGGCCTGCTCGCACTGATTACGGCGATACTGATCGTGACCGACACGATCACCGTCGAACTGCTCTTCGTGCTCGGCGTCGTCCAGGGCACGTTCTTCGCCGTTGGCATGCCTGCGCGACAGCCGATGATGGCGCTGGTCGTCGGACCGCCGCAGCTGATGAGCGCCATGGCCATGGGCAACGCAGCGATGAATGGCACCCGTCTGATCGCACCCGCAACAGCCGGCCTGCTGATCGCCTGGAAGGGTGTTGAATCCGCCTACTTCGGCATGTCAATCCTCTACGTGTTGAGCGTGCTCGGGCTGCTCTGGGTGCCCCGCCACTTCGGACGTCCCATGGACGGCCCGCGGAGCGGCATGATCAGCGAGATCAACGAGGGGCTCCGCTACGCGCTCGGTGACCGTACCCTGCGCTTCCTGCTGCTGATGGGATTCACCTCCGCGCTGTTTGCCATGCCCTACATCGCGCTGCTGCCCGGCTTCGTCGATCGCGATCTCGGGATGGATTCCTCGAACGTTGGCATCCTGATGTCCGCAACCGGGATCGGCGCTCTCATCGGCTCGGTGCTGATCGCCATGTACACCGAACATCCTCGAAAGCCGCTGATGCAGTTTGGCGCTGGCCAGCTCTCTGCCGTGGGGCTCGTGCTACTCGGTGTGTTGTCCGTCTCCTACGGATTCAGCGGCGCAATCGTCGCGATCATCTTCCTCGGATTCACGCTCACCACATTCCAGACGTTGAACATGACGATGATCATGGCCTCTGCACGCGAGGAGTATTACGGCCGCGTCATGAGCATCATGATGATCACCTTCAGCACCATGCCCATGATGGCCGCACCACTCGGCTTTATCGCGGACCAGATCGGCGCACCCAGCCTCTTCATCGCCCAGGGCATCGCCGTCGCCGTGATGGTCACGCTGATCAGCCTCGGCAACCGCAGCTACGTCCTCTCCCGCGAGCAGCCGCGCGTCGACGAAGACCGCACC
>JABIST010000184.1 GCA_018700215.1 Dehalococcoidia bacterium
AGCCCGAGAACCCGCGCGCCCGTTCCTGGAACGGTCGCAACCGTTCGATCGCCGCCTCCCGATCCCCGCTTGCTGCCATCACCGCCACCTCACGTCCACAAACAGAGGCGAAGCCTTCAACAGTGCCTGCGGCACCCCCCTCAGATCACCCCATCCGCCGCCAGCCGCGCCAGATCCCCCGATGCACGTCCCAGCTCCCCCACGTACACCTCGTGGTTGTGCTCCCCCAGCAGCGGTGGCCGTCGACGCATCCGCACCGGCGACTTCGCGAACTTGTACGGCGCACCCGGGTATCGCACCGGCTCGTCGTGTCCCGGCACCTCGCCCGTCCACCAGAACTCGCGCTCATCCCAGTGCGGGTCATCCAGGTTCTGCTCCGGCCGCCGCACCAGCCCCCACGGCAGATGCAACGACTGCCCGCGCCGGTACACCTCCTCCGCCGTCAGCGTCTGCACGAACCGCCCGAGCACCTCCGACACATGGTTTCGCACTTCAACGTTCCGCGTCGGGTCCGTGTACAGCACCTCCACGTACTTCGGATCGTGCAGATCCTCCGCCGCGTCGTGCTCGTCCATCCACTCCAGCAGCCCCGCGAAGATCCGGTTGTCCCGAGGCACGCCGCCACCCATCAGCATGATGTAGTCGCCATCCGTGCACTTGTACTGCCACGGCGCGTTCCGCTCCGCCGCCGCGTGCCGCCCCGTCTGCCGCTGCACCGGCTTACCGAGGTACTCCCAGTTCGGGAACGACCCCTCCGTCGTCGCGCTCACCGCGTCGTGCGTCGACAGATCGACGAACTGCCCCAGCTCGCCGCCACGCTCATCGCGCAGCCACAACGCCGCCAGGATCGCCGTCACCGCATACTCCCCCGCCATCGCCAACGAGTGCTCCCCATCCGACCGAATCGGCGGCAGGCTGTGGTCGTCGTACCCCGTGCTCATCATTGGCCCGCCCAGCGCCAACTGCACGAGGTCGTTCGACGCCCAGTCCCGCCACGGCCCCTCCTGCCCAAACGGCGTCACCGCGCACCAGATTAGCTCCGGCCGCTCCCCGCGGAACCGCGCCGCCCCCAGCCCCGCCTCATCCAGCGACCCCACCGCCGACCCGTCGATCACGACTTCCGACCACGCCACCAGCTCCGCCCACAGCGCCGCCCCCTCGTCACTCCCGAGGTCCAGCGTCACGCTCCGCTTCGACGTGTTCGCCGCCGCGAACCGCAGGCTCCGGTTCACATCCGCCCGATCGCCCACGTACGGCCCCCGGTGCCGGCTCCGCGCCCCCTCCCGAGGTTCCACGCGAATCACCTCCGCGCCCGCATCCGCCAGCAGCTTCCCCGCCAGCTCCCCCAGGTCGCCAATCTCGAGCACCCGCAGCCCTTCGACCGGCCCCGCCATCAGTCCCTGCTCAATCGCTTCGCTCGTCATACCGCCAGCTCCGCCATCATCTCGGCCACCTCATCCGCCGAGTACCCCAGCAGCTCCGTCAACACCTCCATCGAGTCCTCGCCCACCATCGGCGCCCCTCGCACCATCCGCCAACGAGCATCCGAGAACTGCGCCGGGTACCCCTCGAACCGGTGCTCCCCCAGCTCCCCATGCGGCGCACTCCGGTAGAACTCCCGAGCAGCAAGCTGCTCGTCATGCTCCATCTTGTCGTCCGTCCGCTGACACATCCCCGCCGCCACACCCCGCGCCTGCAGCGCGTACATCAGCTCCTGCGCTCCCCGCGGTCGCGTCCGCTCCGTGATCGCCGCGTCCAGCGCATCCTCATTCGCCTTCCGCGATTCATTCGAGGCGAATCGATCATCCGAGGTCAACTCCGGCGCACCGATCACGTCGCACAGCGCCGTCCACTGCTCTTCCGTCTCCGCCACGATCGCAATCCAGCGATCGTCATCCACCTCATCCGCCGCGCAGCGATAGGTGTTGTGCGGCGCAATCGCCGGCTGCTCAGACCGGTTGCCGATCCGCTGGTACCCACGTCCGTTCACCTGGTAATCCAGCACCGGCACGCCCGTCAGCACCATCCCCGTCTCAATCTGCGCCATGTCCACATGCTGTGCCTCGCCCGTCCGACGCCGATGCTGCAACGCCAACAAGGCGGCTATCGCCCCGTAGTACCCCGCCGTGTGATCCAGGTACGAATAGCCCCAGCCCGCCGGGTCCTCGTCCGGCAACCCGGACATCTGCGTTGCCCCGCTCACCGCAGCCGCCGTTGGCCCCCACGTGATGTACAGCCGGTCCTGGCCAATCTGCCCGAATCCCGAAAGCGAAATGTAGATCGCGTTCGGGTTCAGCTCCTGCAGCCGCTCCCACCCGAACCCCATCCGCTCGAATGCCCCCGCGCTGAAGTTCTCGATCACGATGTCGGACTGCGCGATCAGCCGCTCCGCCGCCTCCCGCCCCTTCGGGTGGTGCACATTCGCCGTCATCCCCCGCTTGTTCCGGTTGAAGTTGCTGTGGAACCCGCTCCCGTTCACCGAGGGCGGCGCATCCGGAAGCGGCAACCCCAACCGCATCGAGTCGAGGTACGACTCGTTCTCCACCTTCACCACATCCGCGCCCAGGTCCGCCAGAATCCGCGTCGCCTGCGGCCCCGCCACAATCCACGTGAAGTCGCACACCCGCACCCCGGCCAGCGGCAACGCCCGCCCATCCCCGCTCCGGTCCGTCTCCTCGAGGATGCCCATCGCCGAACCTCCGCCTATCTGCATAAGTGATCACCGCACACGTTATCGCTGTTCACCCCCCACCCTGACAAGTGACGAACGACGAACCAGGGCCAACTCCGGCACCTTGCACCTCGTCTGACGTCGTCCCGCAGACTCTCGCACAGCCCCTGAGCGTTTCTCCGCCCGCCCGCTGATCAACTGGCCCGACCCCGCGAGCAACTAGCCGACTACAGGCGCGACAGCGTCAAGAACCCGCCGAAGGCGGCTTCCTCAACCTCCACGCCTCCTCGCACGGCCACTGCCGCGACCACTCCAGCGTCACGAACGGATACCGCGTCGACGAATCCTCCGAGGGGTACAGCTCCATCAGCTCCTCCACCTCCAACCCGTTCTCGCGGAACAACCGAATCCAGTCCCCGTGACTCAGGTTGAACTCCACCGAGTCATCTTCCGGGTCTTCCGGCCACTCGAACCGATGCATCCCTCGCTGCGGCCGCAGCAGCGTCGTCCCCGCCGCCACGCCATCGATCTCCGCCGTCATCAACATCAACAGCGTCGAATTGCCCAGGAACACCAACTCCCCACCCGGCTTCAGCAACCGCGCCGCCTCCGGAATCCACGCATACGGATCGCTCCAAATCGCCGACCCGTACTCCGAGATCACGAAGTCAGCGCACCCATCCGGCAACGGCGTCTGCTCACCGATCCCGCGCACCAGCGTGAAGTGCACGTCGTGCTTCTGCTGCATCTGGTACGCCGTCGCAAGCTGCTCCGGCGTCAGATCCAGCGCCACCGCCCGCGCCCCCCGACGCGCCAGCCACGCCGAGACGTACCCCGTCCCGCACCCCAACTCCACCGTCACCTTGCCTTCGAGGTCGGTCGGCAGCAGCCCCACCTCGCTCTCCGGAATCCCCCAGATCCCCCAGCGCGGCCCGCCACTCCAGTTACGCTCCGCCGCCTCCACGTACGACGACGCCTGCTCCCCCCAGCTCTCCCGGTTCACCTGCAAATAGTCCGATTCGCTCATCGCCCTACCCCCATCACCCATCTCGCCACTCACCCCAGGGTGATCACAACATTCCCGATCTTCTGCCCCGTCTCCACGTACCGGTACGCCTCCACAATCTCCTCCAGCGGATACTGTCGATCGACCACAGGCCGGAACTGCCCAGACTCCATCAGCCCCCTGAAGTACTCGATCATCTTCTGGTTATGTCGCGGGAACGGAATCATCACCTTCTTGCCGCGCAACAGCCGAGTGATCAGAATCAGCAGCGGGTTCTGCCAGTACGGCCCCAGATCAGAAGGGATGTAAATCCCGCCCGGTCTCAGCAGCCGTCGACATCGCCCAAACGTGCTCTTCCCCACCGCATCCAGCACCACGTCATACGTCTGCTCGTCCTTCGTGAAATCCTCGGCCGTGTAATCGACCACCCGATCCGGGCCCAGCCCCGCAACCAGCTCCATCTGCGCCGTGGCGCAGACCGCCGTCACATTCGCACCCATGCTCTTCAAAAGCTGCACCGCCGCGGAACCAATCGCCCCCGTCGCGCCGTTCACCAGCACATCGGACCCACTCCCAATCTCCGCGCCGCGGATCATCGACAGCGCGTAGTGAGACCCCTCCGTCCCCGGCGCCGCCTCCTCGAAACTCCACCCCGCCGGCATCGTCGCCACCGAGGCGTCCGCCGCAATCGTCAGATACTCCGCGTGCGCGCTAAACGGCCCCTCGCAATACCCGAACACCCGATCCCCCACCGCGAACGACGTCACGCCACCCCCGATCGCCTCAACCTCCCCCGCAAACTCATTCCCCAGAATCGTCACCCGAGGTCGAACCAGCCCCGTCACCGCCCTCATGAAAAACGGCTTGGCCGCCCGACTCGCGCTGTCCGTCCGATTCACCGTCGTCGCGCGCACCCGCACCAGCAGCTCGCCATCACCGGGCGTCGGCGTCCCCACCTCCATCACCCGAACCACCTCGGGCGGACCATACCTCGTGTAAACCGCTGCCCTCATTGCCGCAGTGTACTCAGACCTCCAGGTGGCGGCTCTTTCCCAACACCAACGCCTCGCGCCCTAACCCACCCCACGCAACCAGGCGCGAAGCGTCAACGAACCGCGAAACGCGGCTACTCGAGGCCGGTCCACTGTGGTGTCTGCTTCTCGCGGAACGCTGTCGGACCAACCTTCGCGTCGGCCGTCCCTCGAGCCACCTTCCGCATCGTCTCCCCGAACCGAATCGCATCGACGAACGGCAGCTCCTGCCCCCGACGCGCCACCTCCTTCGTCGCCCGCACCGCCAGCGGCGCCGACAACAGCAGCCGCTCTGCCAGCGCGTTCGCCTCGTCCATCAGCTGATCGTGCGGAACCACCTTCCACGCCAGCCCCATCTCCTTCGCCCGGTTCGCGTCCACCCGCTCGCCGATCAGCAGCAACTCCATCGCGTTCTGCCACCCGATCCGAGCCGGCATCCGCACCGCCCCCTGGATCGTCGGAATCCCGATCCGCACCTCCGGGAACCCGAACTGCGCCTGCTCGCTCGCAATCACGAAATCGCACGCCGAAACCAGCGTCAGCGCGAACCCCAGGCAGTACCCGTTCACCGCCGCAATCACCGGCTTCCAGATCTCCATCCCGCTCTCCAGCGAGTTGAAGCTCGGCACCTCCCAGAACGTCCCGTCCGTCGCCGGATTCGCGTCCCGCAGATCCGCCCCCGCCGAAAACGCTCGCCCGGCGCCAGTCACGATGCCGACCCAGGCCTCGTCGTCCTTCCGAAACTGCTCCCACGCCGCGTTCAGATCCGCGCGCAGCTCCCCGTTGATCGCATTCATCGCCTCCGGCCGGTTGTACGTAATCGTCGCAATCCGACCCGTCCGCTCATACAGAACCGTGTCACCCATCCCACACCCCCTTCGCTCCAACTACCGATGTCATTCGCGCGCCGACACTAGCACCGCCCCCACCCCCTCGACGACTCGACCAACCACCGAGGCCACCCCTACCACCACCCTTCCAGCGCCGACTGCCGCTCGGCACACGCCGACAAGATCGCTGTCGCGCACTCAAGACCGACTTATGGTGAAAGTACCGATCCACAACCCGTCACCCGTGAAAATGCACGCTCAGCCATCGAGTTACGTCTACAAACCCTGCACTTACGTCTACAGAGCGGCGCGAACGCCAACCTCAACAGCCGACCAGCAGCATCCGAGGCGTGAACCATCCTCAGTTCCGGACCAGAACAGCCGGATCGGACCGCGATCGATCGAAATTCGAGTTACGTCGTCAACAACCGCACACACCCACGCACCCACACGGTGCGCACACCATAACCAACATTACGTCTCGCAACGCCCGCCCTTACGTCCACACCCGCGCAACCAGACGCGAAGCGCAACCAACCCCGGAACGGGGCTTAGGCCAGGTACGCGCCGATCAGCATCGCCGCCAGCGCAGCCATCGCTGCCAGCGACAGCACGTAGTTCGCCACCTGGTGTAATCGCTGCGTCCCAGCAGACTTCACGACCGCGACCTCAGTCGCCGCCTCTTCCCCCGCCTCCGGCGCATCTTCCGACCCGCCGCTCGCACCCACCGAGGCCGTGCCCAGCTCGTGCAGCCCGGACCCGTCGCCGCCGCTCGACGCGAACGCCAGCGAGCGGAACCCCCACAACAACACCAACCCCCCGAGGATGAACGCGATCACCTCGGCTACCCCATCAACAGTCATGGTCTGGTCCTCCGGTTCCCAATCCCCAGTCTCCGCGCCCACCAGCCAAGGCTCAAGACGCCACCGCCCGATTCTCCAGCCTCCTTCGGCGTGTCACCTGATTCAGCCACCTTCGGCGCCTCAGCCGATCCATCCGACCCAGCCGACCCAGCCGACCCAGCCGCGATCAACGCGAACACCCGCTTCAATTCTTCCGAGGCATCCGTCACCGCCTGCTCACCCGCATCGAACACGTACGGGCGGCTGAAGAACCCGTGTAGCTGACCCGCTACCCGCTCCGCCCGCACCTCCACGCCCGAGCCGCGCAGCCGCGCCGCGTACGCCTCGCCCTCGTCCCGCAGCGGGTCGTACTCCGCCGTGATCACCTGCGCCGAAGGCAACCCTGAAAGGTCCTTCGCGTGCGCCGGACTCACCCGCACATCTTCCCGCGAAACCGCACCACCCTCCGGCACATAGCAGTCCCAGAACCAGCGCATCGCATCCCGCCCCAGCCCAAACCCCGTCGCCAGCTCCGAATACGAAGCCGAATCCATCCGCGAATCCGTCACCGGGTACGCCAGCAACTGATGTGCAATTGCCGGCCCGCCAGCATCGCGAGCATGCAGCGCCACCGC
>JABIST010000332.1 GCA_018700215.1 Dehalococcoidia bacterium
AGAATCGGCTGGCGACCGCCAATCCCGCCGCCTGCGAGCTGTTCGGCCTGATGCCGACGGACCTCCAGCAGACGAACCCGTTGGCGTTCGTGCACCGCGACTATCGAGGAGAGATCGAGCGCTGGATCTCCGCGGACGGAGCAGCAGAGGAGGCCGGCGGCGAGTTCGAGGTGCCGATCCGCGTGGCTGAGGGGAATCACCGCTGGTTCGCAGTTGACCTCAACCCGATCCACCGCCCCGACGGCGGATTCGATGGGCTGCATGGCTTCCTCCGAGATGTGACCGTGGAACGTCGCGAGCGCGAGCGACTTCAGACTGAGGCTTCCACCGACCCATTAACTGGACTTGCAAACCGTCGTCTCTTCGATCAGACGCTATCGGAGAAGTTCGAAGCCGCCCGGCGACAACACACCCCACTGAGTCTCCTGATGCTGGATCTGGATCATTTCAAGCAGGTGAACGACGAGCACGGTCACCCAGCAGGCGACGCCGTGCTGAAAAACGTGGCACGGGTGCTGAAGCGGGTAGCTCGTCGCGATGACCTCGTGGCGCGCACTGGCGGGGAAGAGTTCGCGATTGTGCTGCACGAGACCGATGCGCGCGGGGCGAAGGCCGCAGCAGAACGCTGTCTGACCATGATCCGGGAGACGGATACGAGCTGGGAAGACAATTCTGTCCGGATCACAATCAGCGTAGGCGTGGCGGCGTTCAATCCGACAGCGCACGTCCGGCCCGAACAGCTGGTCGCCCGTGCGGATGCGGCGTTGTACGACGCGAAACTGACCGGACGCGACCGGGCATCGATTGCAGATCAGGAGATGGATCAGCAGGTAGCCTGAGTCCGGTTGGGCTCGGGACACCCGTTTTCGTTACTGACCACGTTCGCTTTTCTGACGAACCGCTGATGCTTCGCCCTCTCTTCCTCCCTCCGGCCTGACGGCTGCTTGGAACCCGGGGATTCCCCCAACAGCAAGGCGTCAGGTACGGCGACGATCCGGCATGGCGATTCATGTTGGTGCACGGCACCACAGCGATGAGTTCGATCTGGCGAAGCTGGCTTCGACGATCCTGGAGACCGTGCAGAGCCCGGTGGTGTTGTGGGACGCCGCGGGCTACCCAGTGCTGTTCAACGGCGCCGCGATCGAGCTGTTCGGCTATTCGGTCGACGTGTTCGCCGAGCTGAATCGCAGCGAGCTGATCCACCCGGGCGGAGGCGGCGATGCGATGCGATTCGCGACGGCGAATCCGGCTGACGGAGATGCCGAGCAACACAGGTACCGGAGTGTGGTGATCACCCAGCGGACCGATGTGCTGGATGTCGATTGCACCTCGGTCAGGGTTCCGCTTCAGGATGGATCGAGCGGGGTGCTGACGGAGTATCGCAATGTGACGGCTCAGCTGGCAGCGGAGACGGAGCTGGCGCGCCACGAGCGACTCTACCGGGGGTTGGTAGCGAACACGACGGGGGTGGTGTTCACCACGGGGTCAGACAATCGGTTCGTCACCGCCAACAAGACGTGGCTGGAATTGCTGGGCCTGAGTATCCAGGAGCTGCGAGGCAAGACCCTCGCAGAGCTGGTTCACCCCGATCACCGAGCACGAACGCTTGCGACCCGCGAAGAGCGGAACGCTGGTCGCAACGTCAACTCATTCGTGCTGCCCGTGGAGACAAGCAACGGGGGATGCATCTGGCTGGACCTCGATCTGCACTCGGTGCTGGACGACATGGGGCAACTGCTGGGAATGCAGGGATTCGGGCATGACGTGACGGACGAGCACGAGGAGAGGGAACGGCTGCTGGAAGAGGCATCGACTGACGGCCTGACAGGCATTGCGAACCGACGGCACTTCGATGAATTTCTGTCACAGCAGGTGGCAAGCGCGATCCGCTACCGGACATCGCTCAGCCTCGTGACGCTGGACCTGGATCATTTCAAACGCCTGAACGACCGGTACGGCCACCCGGCCGGCGACGAAGTGCTGCGAACCGTGGCTCAGGTGCTGCAGGAGGTGGCACGAGAGACTGACCTGGTGGCGAGGCATGGTGGCGAGGAATTTGCGCTGGTGCTCCCACAGACGGACGAAGCTGGTGCGCTGATGGCCACAGAACGGTGCGCCGAGGCGATCCGGGCCGCCGAGATCCCGCACGATGGACAGACGTTACGCGTTACCGCGAGCTTTGGCGTGAGCACATTCAATCAGGCGATTCATCAAGATTCAGACGGTCTGCTGGAGGCAGCCGATCGGGCGGTCTACGCCGCCAAACGGGCGGGGCGTGACGCGGTCCGTACGGCTCACTCTGAGGCTGCCTGATGTTGCGCTCGCATTGGTTGCCCGAGAACAGCGACTGGCGATTCGCTGACGGTTGCGAGCGCTCCGGGTTCCCCCCCAGCCTCACCACCCCGTGGAAGTCGATGATCTCCAGATGAACACGAACACCGGGGCCCGACATCACGGGACCGAACTCAACCTGACAGCGCTGGCGGCGCAGGTACTGGAGACCGTCCGGGGCGCCGTGGTGGTCTGGGATTCTGACGGATACCCAGTGCTCTTCAACCGCGCCTGCGTTGAGGTGTTCGACTACCCGGCGGAACGGTTCGCGGAAATCAACCGTTCTGACCTGATCCATCCTGACGAGCGTGCCGAAGTTGACCGCTTTCTCGCTGCTCGCGGAGGTGGGGACCGCCAGCGCCGTCAATTTCGACGCCGAGTCTTGAGCGGCTCCGGGCAAGTACTGCACGTTGATTGTTCTGCCATCGGGTTCCGCCTTCCGGATGATTCGGTCGGTGTGCTGGTGGAGTACCACGACATCACGGACCAAGTTGCGACCGAAGAGCGCCTGGACGAGCAGGAACGGGTTTACCAAAGCCTCTACGATCACTCGGACGCCGCGATTTTCACGACCGGGCCGGACAATCGCTTCCGGTCCGCGAACTCCGCAGCGCTGGAACTACTGGGGATGACGCTTGCTGACCTTGAGCGGATCACGCCGCTGGATCTTGTGCACCCGGACTATCGGGCGTCGATACTCGAGCGACGCGAGCAGCGGGATCGCGGGGATGACATCGAGAACGACCTCGAAGTCCCAGGGCGGGTCGCCGACGGTACGTTCCGATGGCTCTCCTTCCACCTACGGCCGTCGCTACGGGCGGACGGTAGTTTCGGCGGTACCCATGGGGTGGCACGTGACGTCACGCAAGAACGACAGAAGCACAACGCCGAGAGCGACGCTGGTGGACTGGACCAGCTAACCGGCCTTCCCGGTCGGGGCCAGCTTGAGGAGTTCCTGCACGTGCAACTCAGCGCGGTTCGTCAAGACGGGACGCCATTGAGCCTGGTGGTAGTTGCACTGGACCGCTTCGGACAGTTGAACGACCGATACGGAGTTCCAGCGGGAGACGCGGTGCTGACCGCGGTTGCGCAAGAACTCCAGCGGATCGGTCGCACGACGGACCTGACCGCCCGTTACGAGGGGGATACGTTCGCCATCGTGCTATCGGCCACGGAAGCACGGACCGCGCGGAGCGCCGCTGAGCGAGCGCTGGCGTCGATTCGACGCCTCCAGGTGGACTGGGATGGGCGTGGCTTGCGGCTCACTGCGAGTGCCGGGGTGGTGACGTGGGACCCGGAGTTACACGCCAGCGCACACAACATGGTTGAGGCCGCGTTGCGTGCGGTGGTGATCGCCAGAGCCGCAGGACGGGACCGTGTCTCGGTGGCCCAGTCCGACGGGGCGTCCATCCCGAACCTCCCCGCATCGCCAGCCGCCTGAAACATCGCCGGGCAATATGAGTACGGCAAGCGCCGGGCGAGCGTTCGACCGCTCCAGCAGTCTGGTGGATCCGGCTCGTCCTGTCGCCACAGGGAATTTGATGCAGGCATTCAAAGGGCTCGATTGGCGAGAGCTCACGATTCAGCTTGGCGTGCTGACGGCGCATCTCTGGCGGGAGCGCATCACACCGACCGGCTGGGGTGAGCGCTGACCGGTCGCGATTTGCCACGAGGCCTGTAGCAAACACCCATCGACTGGCACGGTATCTGCGAACCGGCTTCACTCGAGTTAAATCGAGAGCGGACCTTGCGGTCCGCTCTCTACCAA
>JABIST010000410.1 GCA_018700215.1 Dehalococcoidia bacterium
CGCCCGAAATAGGAGCCCCAGATAGTCTCCTGCAGGGGGATAAAACCGCCAAAGCCCCAACCGAGCAGCGCGAAGCCAGCGATGAGAATGGGCAACGACTCACCGTTCGCACCGAGCAGGATCAGAAGCGTTCCGATACCGGCGAGGCCAAACGCAACGGTGGACAACAGCTTGGGATCGAGCTTGTCGACCAGCAGGCCCCAGAACGGCTTCGCGCCGAACGCGAGCAGCGACATGAGCGAAGACAACGCGGCGGCCTCTGTGCGAGTGAATCCAGAGTCGGTCAGGAACGGGATCGTGTGCAGCAGGATCACACCGATCCCCAGCCCACCGAGGCCGAACGCGAACACGACGATATAGAAGGCGCTGGTCCGCAATGCCTCGCCTCGCGTGAAGGAGTTCCGGAAGTCCAGCGCAGCGGCTGCGCCACCGCCGCTGCGGATGTCTTCGTCGCTCTTTCCGTCTGGATGGAGCCCGTAGTCTTCCGGGCTGCGTCGCATGAACAGCGCTGCTGGCAGCAACACGATCAGGGCGATCACGGACATGGCCTGCCAGCCACCGCGCCAATCAGACTGAGCGATGATCCAGGTCATCAGTGGTGGCCAGACCACGCCGGCCAGCGACACGCCCATGGCCGCCACCGCGATCGTCCGGCCGCGGCGCTCGACGAACCACTTCGATAGCGTCACGTTCACCACGAGGTTGCCAACCATGGCGGCCCCGATGGCGAACACGACGCCGCGCAGCAGCACCCACTGCCACAGCTCCGTGATCAGACTGAGCGAGAAGAGCGACGCAGAGAGGATCAGTGCGCCGATCACCATCACCGGTCGGCCGCCGAGCCTGTCGACGTAGACACCGATCGACAATCCCGCGAAGGCCATGAGGAAGCGGTTGAGCGTCTGGGCGTAGGTGAATTCGGCCTTGGTCCAGCCGAGAGCGTCCGCCATGGGATCAAAGAAGACACCGGAGACGCTGGCCTGAGCACCGATGGCGATGAACTGGGCCGCGAGTGCCGCGCCGACGATGTAATAGCCGAAGTAGATACGCCGCCCGCCGGCGTCGACGATTTCGGTCGGATCTTCGGGCGACAGCTGCTGTACCTCGGTGGCCATCAGGCTCCATGCTGACGAAACGTTGTCAGATAGCGGTCATCATAAGCGCATCGGTACTCAATCGCGCTCGTGATTGCTCTAGCCGAGGGCCGAGCGGATAGGCTTGGCTCATGTTCAGTCCCACCCACGAACTGGATGATGTGGCGAGGTTCTTGCGTTCCTGGCGCGGGGACGCGAGCGACGTTGAGCCGCTGGGAAGCGGGACATGGTCGCAGGTATTCGGGTTCCGTAGTGCCGGTCGGGAGTACGTGCTGCGGCTGGGGAACTACCTGCCGGACTACGAGAAGGACCGCGTCATGTCCGCCTTCGCCGGACCCGATCTCCCGGTCCCCGAGATCATCGACGTTGGCGAGGCTCTGAACGGCGTCTACGCCATCTCCGTCCGTGCCTACGGCGAAGCGCTCGACGCGCTGGATGGGGCCACGTTCCGACAGACGCTCCCCTCGATTCTCCGGATGCTCGATGCAATGCGCGTGATCGATGTGTCTGACACCACGGGCTATGGCATGTGGAGCCCCGACGGCAGCGCCCCGTTCCAGACCTGGCGTGAATTTCTGCTGGACGTCCGGAACGACCGACCCGACATGCGCCACCACGGTTGGCTGGAACAGCTTGAGAGCCAACCAGCAGCCTCGGCGATGTTCGAGGAGGGCTACCGCCAACTCGAGCGCCTCGTCGAGGGATGCCCGGAGGACCGTTACCTGATGCACACCGACATCGTGGGCGACAACGTCCGCGTCCAGAACGGGCGTGTGTCAGCGGTGGTTGACTGGGCGAACGCGATGTACGGCGATTTCCTCTACGACCTTGCGCGATTGATTTTCTACCAGCCGTGGTACCCGGAGATGGAGTCAGTGGCGGTGGGCCAGATGGCTCGATCGCACTACGAATCGATCGGCCTAGCGGTGCCCGGCTTCGAGCAGCGGCTCCGCGCGTACCAGGTACACATCGGGCTGGATGCTCAGTCGTACAACGCGTTCACCCGGCGCTGGGACGAGGTTGAACTCGCCGGGCGGCGGACGCTGGAGCTGGCTCGCGGCAGCTAGCCACGCGCCCGAAGCGCGGTCATTCCGAGCGCCTGTCGACGCTCCTGCGCCGCCCGCCAGACGACCGGGTCGGTCTCGAGGAAGCGCGCGAGTGACGAGGTGCTGATGCCGAGACCTTCTGCGGCGGTGCTGAGCTGCCATCCGACGGCCTCGATACGATCGAAGAGCGCGGCGACGGTCGGCGGATAGCGGACGTCGCGGCGACCCATCGAGAGCGCGCGGCCTTTGCCGACGCGGAGTGCTTCGGCGAGTTCCTCGGCCAGCGCCGCACCTTCTTCGACCACGTCGCGAGCAACGAGAGCGATTTCAAGTCGGAGGCGGCGGAGGGCGCGGGCGCGATTCTCGTGCTGCGAGCGCGACTCGACGGCTTCTGCGACGAGCACGGTGGGGCGGTGGCGGAGGCGGACGGCGGAATCGGTCTTGTTCCGTTTCTGTCCGCCGGGGCCGCTGGCGCGGAAGCGGTCCACCTCGCACTGTGCCAGGAGCACGCTGTCCGACAGCCGCAGGAATTCGGTCCACGCGGGCATCTGCGGCGTCTCGGGCTGATCGCTCATTGGTGAATTCCGGCTACCACGGTTCTGACCATCCACCTATCCTGAACCCTCGTCGCACTGAGGAGCACGCACCGATGAACCGAGTACAGATTGTGGGCGCCACCGGCTACGGCGGGCTAGGCCTGCTGGAACTCCTGCTCAACCACCCTCGCTTCGAGGTGAGCGGCCTGGTGGCGCGTGAAGGCGCCGGCAGCCGCATCGACGAAATCTACCCGCATCTGGCTGGTCGTACCGACCTTGTGGTTGAGCACGCCGACGAAGTTGCGATTGGCGCGGAGTGCGACGTGGTGGCGTTCTCTACGCCGGACGGGGTCTCGCAGGGGCACGCGAAGGCGCTGGCTGACGCTGGGCAGCGGTTCATCGACTACTCCGGAGACTTCCGCTTCCGCGACACGACAGACTATGCGCGATACGCGGAGCGGCACCCGAAGCTGGCCGGTACCTCGCACGTCGCGGAGGAGCTGCTGGGGCGTGCCGCCTACGGTGTCTCCGAGCTGGGACGCGAGGCGATCTCCGAAGCTGCGATCGTGGGCAATCCGGGGTGTTTCGCGGTGGGGATGATCCTCGGGCTGGCGCCCGTGTTCAACGACGGCCTCGTCGCGGACGGGATTGTCACGGTCGATGGCCTCACCGGTTCGTCGGGAGCCGGGAAGGCACCGTCTCCGTTGCAGCATCTGAGTCACCTGAACGACAACGTCATTCCCTACCGGGTGCTGAACCATCAGCACGTGATCGAATCGGAGTTCACGCTGGGGCGGCTGGGGCAGGCGAGCGGGGCGGAGCTGGACTTCGTACCGCATCTGCTTGGGACCACGCGCGGCATCCTGAGCACGATGCACATGCGGCTGAACCAGAGCGTGTCGCGCGAGTCGCTGCTTGAGCGCTATCGCGAGTTTTACGAGGGCGACCACTTCGTGCGCGTGCTGGACACGCCGCCGACACTGAAGAACGTGGCGGGCTCGAATTTCTGCGACGTGTCGGTGTTCCCCTCTGAAGACGGGAAGCGGCTCGTGGTGATCTCTTCGATCGACAACCTGATGAAGGGCCAGAGCGGCTCGGCGATGCAGAACCTGAATCTGATGTTCGGGCTGCCTGAAACGACTGGGCTCGATCGGACGCCGCTCTACCCGTAAGGCGAAGCTTCCGAGGGCGAAGCAGCGCCGCGCTACGGCTCGTCCCGCATCGCCTCGTCGAGATCGTCGC
>JABIST010000455.1 GCA_018700215.1 Dehalococcoidia bacterium
CCAGCCGCTCCCCCTCCTCACGCGGGTCCGGATACCCCCGCACCGCAAACACCGGCGCCACCGTCTCCAGGTGATCCAGCACCCCCAGCGCATCCAGATCCCCACAATGCAGAATCAAATCCGCCCCGCCCACCGCATCAATCAACTCCGGCGGCGACCCCCACCCATCCCCATCCACATGCGTATCCGAAACAACCGCAATCCGCGTGCTGTCCACACGCATCATCCCCGGCCACGCATCACCAGTTGAAGTCACAGCTCGAACTCCTCGAATCGACGAACGAATGCTAGCGACCGCACTCCCAGAGCGACAACGCCACGCTCCCACCACCCTCAGTCCGTCCGACGCCGCAGCGTCGTCGCCCCCAACCCCAGCGCCAGCGCGATGCATCCGAGCATGATCCCTACGTCCAGCCAGAACCGACCATCGATCTCGTTCAGGCTCGCCTTCGACAGCGCCTCGTACGCATATGTCAGCGGCAGCACCGCGGAGACGTACTCCAGGGCCGGTAGCATCCGGTCACGCGGCGCCATCAGTCCAATCAGCAAGAACTGCGGGATGATCAGCGCCGGCATGAACTGCACCGCCTGGAACTCGCTCGTCGCGAACGCGCTCACGAACAGCCCCAGCGACATCCCGAAGATCGCATTCAGGATCGCCAGCACCACCACCACCCAGATCGCGCCCTCGGTCTCCAGCCCCAGCAGCCCGAACGACACGCCGGCGGTGACCAACGCCTGCACGGTCGCCACCACGGCGAACGCCAACCCGTAGCCGACCAGCAGATCCAGCTTCGCGATTGGCATCGACATCAACCGCTCCAGCGTCCCCGACGTCCGCTCTCGCAGCATCGCAATCGAGGTGATGATGAACATCAGGATCAGCGGGAACAGCCCAACCATCGGCGGCCCAATCCGCTGGAACACCTGCGGTTGACTGTCAAAGACATAACGAAGAAGTGCGAGCAGCACCGGCGGCACCACCAGGATCATCGCCAGCGACCGTCGGTCCCGACGAATCTGGTGCAGCAGTCGCTCCGCCGTCGCCAGCACGATTCGCGGGCTCACGACCCCGCCTCCCCCGCCAGTGCCAGGAACGCACCTTCGATGTCGCTCGCGCCGGTCCGCTCCAGCAGCGCCGTCGGCGTGTCCGCCGCCACAATCCCGCCGTCGCGCATCAGCACCAGCTCATCGCACCGCGCCGCCTCGTCCATCACGTGAGTCGAGACCAGCAGGGTGGTGCCTCGCTCCGCCAGCTCGTGGAACGAACGCCACAGGTCCAGCCGCAGCACCGGGTCCAGCCCCACCGTCGGCTCGTCCAGCACCAGCAACTCCGGCGCCCCCAGCAGCGACACCGCCAGCGACACCCGCGACCGCTCGCCCCCCGAAAGCGTCCCCACGATCCGGTCGCGATACTCCTCGAGGCCCACCGTCGGCAGCACCGCCAGCGCCTCCGAGGTCGCCACATCCATCACCCGCGCGAAGTAGCGCACGTTCTCCGCCACCGTCAGGTCCGCGTACACAGACGGCGCCTGTGTCACATAGCCAATCCGCTGGCGTAGTTCGGCCGTCCCCGCCGCCAGCCCCAGCACCTCAATCTCCCCACTCTCGACAATCTGCACGCCAACAATCGCCCGCAGCAACGTCGTCTTCCCCGAGCCACTCGGCCCCAGCAAGCCGGTGACCGATCCGCGCCGGACATCCAGCGACAGGTCTCCGAGGATCAACCGCCCACCCCGCCGTACGTTCAGCCCGCGGATCGTCACCACCTGCTCAGCCGCAGTCGCCGCCGTCATCCCGCCGCCCCCTCAACCGCCCGCAGCAGTCGCATGAAGTTCCCTCCGAACAACAACCCCAGCTCGTCCTCGCCCAGCCCGCGCGCCCGCAGCCCCGACTCAATCTCGACGAACTGCTCATACCGTGTCACCACCGGCCGGTAGTTCCCATCCATGTCCGTCCCGATCGCCACGTGCTCGATCCCCAGCAGCTCCACCATCCGCACAATCTCATCGAGGTACTCGTCGAAGCTCTCCAGCACCACCCCCGAGGGCCATGCACCGATCACCCCGCCCGCCGCCGCCACCGCCAGCGCATGCTCCGCCGACAACAGCCGCGCCGCCGAAGCTTCCGATGAGGCGAGATGGCTGTGCGAGATCATCACCGGCGCACTGCTCCGCTCCAGCGCTCCTCGCGTCACCGACCACGGCGCATGCGCCAGGTCCACCACCATCCCCAGCCGGTTCATCTCCGCTACAACCTCACCACCAAAGTCGGTCAGCCCCCCGTGCACCGGCTCCTCAGTCTGAATATCCCCCAGCTCATTCACCCGGTAGTGAACAAGCTGAATCGAACGCACTCCATCCCCATACGCCTCCGCCACCCGCGCGATGTCGCCCTCGAGAAAATCCCCACCCTCGCACGCGACGAACACCGCCAGCTCCCCAGCCGCCTGCGCCGCCTCCACATCAGCCGCTGACCTCACGAGGCGATTCCCATCCTCCTCCGCCAGCGCCCGCAACGCCCCAAGCTGCCGACGATGCACCTCCAGCGCCTCCCCCGGCCTGAACTCTCGCACCGCGCTCATCCCGGCATCGCCCGATCGCAGCAACGGCATGTCCGAGACCGTGGCGAAACTCACGAGCCCAACCCCACCCGCGCGAATCCCCGCAACAGCCTCACCCAGCTTCGAACCGCCAGTCGCAGCGACCACCGGATGGTCGTCCGGATACGCGGCAAGCATGAACTGCCCCGGATGAGCGTGAAGGTCGGCAAAGAAGCGAGACATCGCCCGGATGCTACCGGACGCCGCCTACCCTGGCGCCCAAACCTCCGTGCCCGAATTGAACTGCGACCACGCGAACCAGAATGCCTGGTGCGTCGTGATCGCCTCCCCGCTCGCCGACACCGCCCGCAGCGCCCCGGCATCGAGGACGACCGTCACGCCGCCGAACTCCACCGCCCCGCCGCGCGACAGTGTCACCCGCGCATCCAACTCCGGGAACGCCACCGTCACCCCGTCGTGCATCACCCCCAGCACCTGCTCCTGGACGGGCAACCGAGGATCCACGTCGCCGATCGGGAAGATCGGCCCCCGATCGTCACGCCCACCGAG
>JABIST010000458.1 GCA_018700215.1 Dehalococcoidia bacterium
GTCGGTGCCGATGGTGTGATGACCCACGACACGATCAATCCGGATGGCCCATCAGCTCTCACCTACGCCTGGATGGGGCCCTTCATCGGAGCCTTCATTCGCCCTGTCGGCGGTTGGATCGCGGACAGAGCTGGCGGCGCAAAGGTGACCCAGTGGGTCTCCATCACCATGATCATCAGCGCCATCGGTGTCGCCTACTTCATGAAGCAGGCCTACCAGTCTGAGACACCTCAAGACTTCTTCGTACCGTTCTTCCTGCTGTTCCTCGTGCTCTTCGCGGCTACCGGCGTTGGCAACGGCTCTACCTTCCGCACCATCGCCATGGTCTTCGATCAGGAGCAGGCCGGGCCGGTGCTCGGCTGGACATCGGCCGTCGCCGCCTACGGTGCCTTCGTTGTGCCGTCGGAGTTTGGTGCGCAGATCAAGGCCGCTACACCGGAGTACGCACTCTTCGGCTTCGCCGCCTTCTACGCCGTCTGTCTCCTCCTCAACTGGTGGTACTACCTCGGACCCAGGCGCGAGTACGACAACCCCTAGCCGGCCCGCGAGCGAGAGGGAAACGAAGGTGCTTCCGCTTCCCCTGTAGATACAGAGGAGACCGTGGCTGAAAACAGAATCGGCATCTTGCTGATCGGTCACCCCGACGCTGAGCAAGACAAGCTCAAATCCGTCGTCGAAGGCAGCAACGACCTGGTCGTCGTGGGCGAAACCAGGTCAGTTGCACAGGGCGTAGCCGAGGCGCTTCGGCTGAGGGCCGACATCACGCTGATCGATCTGCGCCTCCCAGACGGCTCCGGCGTCGACGCCTGCCGGCAGATTCGTGCCGAGGTGCCGGACAGTCGGGTCGTCATTCTTACCCCCCACACGGACGAGGACACGGTCTACGCCGCAATTCTGGCCGGTTCCGCTGGCTACATCCTCAAGGGCCTGAACGCTTGCAGACTCCATGACGCTCTGGTCATCGTCGCCCGTGGTGGCTCACTCCTCGATCCGATGATGACAACCACCGTCCTGGAGCGATTGCGGCGCGGTGAAACCTGGCACCCGGCGGACGACCGGTTCTCGACGCTCACCTCGCGAGAGGATGAGATCCTCGAGATGATCGGCGAGGGGCTGATCAATCGCGAGATCGCGCACCGGCTCTCCCTCAGTGAGGGAACCATCAAGAACTACGTCTCGCAGGTCTACGCCAAGCTCGACGTCGCACATCGCTCCGACGCCTCTCGACTCGCCACCGAACGCAGCATCCGCCGAGAGCAGGTGTAGCCCTCGGCCCCCGGCAAGGGACGTTAGGGAAACCCACCTGTGACATTCGCCTGTGACCGCCCATGCCGTTCTGCGGCACGGTGGGGACGAACGGAACCCCGGCATCGTGACCGGGCAGTCCATTGAAACGCAGAGCGTCCAGTGACCGTCGCTGGATGAGGCGGGAGCATCCACGTGGCACAGAATGGCGACCGAGTGTCAGTTCACTATCAAGGGACTCTCGACAGCGGGAAGGTGTTCGATTCCTCGCGGGAGCGGGATCCGCTCGAGTTCGTTGTCGGCTCCGGGATGGTGATCCCGGGTTTTGAGCAGGCCGTGGGCAGCCTCATGGTCGGCGAGACAGTGACAGTTCGCCTGGAGATCGAGGACGCCTACGGAGAGCGAGACGAGTCGCTCGTGTTCGACCTCCCGGCCGCCGGCTCACCCGACGGGCTGCGCGAAGGGGATCAAGTAATGCTGGATGGCGACCGGCCAGCAGTCGTCACCGAAGTCACCGACTCAATCGTAAAGGCCGACGCGAACCACCTGCTCGCTGGCCAGGCGCTGACCTTCGAGATCGAACTGGTCTCAGTCAACTAGCTGGGTTCATCGGGCGACGGGTGTGAGCGGGGCACGCGGGCGTGAGTGGCGTGTGGCGGGTCTTCTGGCACCACCTCAGACCGGAATGCCTTGCACTTCGAGGTATCGAGCCAACTCGTCGAGCAGCACCTGCTTCGATGACTCATCAAGGAACGTCGCTTCGATGGAGTTGCGTGCGAGGGTGACGATGTCGTTGTCACTCAATCCGAGTGCGTCCCGGGCGGCGATGAAGTTGTCGCCGATGTAGCCACCGAAGTAGGCGGGGTCGTCCGAGTTGATGGTCGCTCTGACGCCCTCGTGGAGCAGATCCTTGAGGTTGTGGTCACTCATCTGTTGGAAGACGCGCAGCTTGATGTTTGAGAGCGGGCAGATGGTGAGTGTTATGGCATCTCGCACGAGGCGGGCGAGTAGCTCTGGGTCTTCGGTCGAGCGCACGCCATGGTCGATTCGCTCTGCTCCGAGGAGGTCGAGGGACTGCCAGACGTAGCTCGGTGGCCCCTCCTCGCCGGCGTGAGCGACGACTCGGAAGCCGGCTTCGCGTGCGCGGGCGAACGCGCGCTGGAAATCCTCGGGTGGATGGCCAACCTCGGATGAGTCGAGGCCAACGGCGACGATCCAGTCGCGGAAGGGGAGTGCCTCTTCGAGCGTGGACAGAGCGGATTCCTCTGGGAGGTGGCGTAGGAAGCACATGATCAGCAACGCGGTGATGCCGAGCCGCTGTTCGCCCTCATTGAGGGCTCGGTGAAGGCCGGTCACGACCGTGCTGAATGGGATGTTTCGATCGGTGTGGGTCTGCGGGTCGAAGAAGATCTCGGCGTGGCGGACCCCGTCGGCATGCGCTCGTTCTAGGTAGGCGGTTGTGAGGTCGTAGAAGTCTTGCTCGGTGCGGAGCACGTCTGCTGCTTGGTAGTAGATATCGAGGAACGATTGCAGGTCGTCGAACTCGTAGGCGGCTCGCACCTCCTCGACGCTGGCGAAGGGCAGCTCGATCGCGTTGCGGCACGCGAGTTCAAACATCAGCTCGGGCTCGAGCGTTCCTTCGATGTGCACGTGGAGTTCGGCCTTCGGTAGGCCACGGATGCGGCTATCGTCCATCACGGTGTCGTTCATCACAGCACCACCTGATCGTCGCGCGATGAACGATACCAGCGGCGAACGGGCGGCTGTACGATGCGGGCGTGGAGCTGGAAACGCGATTTTCCGAGACAGAGATCGGCGCTGCCGTAGCTCGCGTCGCGGGTGAGATCTCGCGAGATTATGCGGGTGAGACGCCGGTACTGGTGGGCGTGCTTAAGGGGAGCTTCGTGTTTCTGGCGGATCTGGTGCGTGCGCTCAGTATCCCCTGCGAGGTGGACTTCATTCGCGCTCGTTCGTACGGGGCTGGGCAGACCTCGAGCGGCTCCGTCGAGATCACGAAGGATCTTGATGGCGACGTCGCGGGTCGCCACGTGCTGGTCATCGAGGACATCGCTGATACGGGGCTGACGATGCGTGCGGTGGCCGAGCATATCGAGGCTGCGGGGCCGGCGTCGGTTCGCTGCTGCGCCCTGCTGGTGCGCGAAGGTTGTGATGACCCGGAGTATGCGGGACTGCGGATCGGTCCCGGGTTTGTGGTCGGCTACGGGATCGATTTCGCCGAACGCTACCGTGAACTCCGCGACATTCGTGTCGTGCCGCCGGAGCCTGACAGCGCCTGACCCCGTATCAGCTGATCGAGTCAGCTTGGGTCCCAGTCTTCGTCCTCCGACGTTTCGCCGAGCAGGAATCCACCGAACATCTGATCGGCGAAGCGGGTCGCCCCCCAGATCACGAGGAAGCCGGCGATCCAGACGAAGGCGCCGACGACCCCGCCACCCGTGCAGCCCGATCGCCACGATTCCCCAGCTCAGCCCGATGATCACGCCGACATCGAGCAGGCCTCTCCACGGGGCGTCGAGCATCCTGACGGCGACGATGAAGCAGATGATCATCGCAATCAGCGCAGCCCGGCCGGCCACCTCTCGCGCGGGCGCTTGGAGGATGCCGTAGCAATAGGCCGGGGCCAGGATCACCCCAAGGATCGATGGCTGCCGCGCGAGTTGCCGCGCACGCTCGGCTACGCGTGGCGCCAAACCCTTCTGGAAGCCTCGGTAGCCCTCCATGTACGCCATCAGCAGCGTGTTCACGGTGAGTACGGCCCAGTGCCAGATCCCCCACGTGTATTCCCGGCTCTCACTGGCAATCGGGACCAGGCGCGCTACTGCGTAGATGAGGAGCAGCAGCAATCCACCGATTCCCCAGATCGCCGCGGACATACCGATCACTGTTCGAGCAGTTTGCCTGACCGGAACCCGCTCCCCCCTTCGAGGGATTCGCAGTTTGCGCGGGGGGAGCAGCAAGGGGGTTCCGGCAGAAGGAGGAGGGAACGGGGAGGGACGCTCTGGCCAGAGGTTGCCAGCAGCTGCGGTGGTTAACGGCGGTTGAGGTTGGTTCGCCGCGCCGGTGCGACTGCCGATGGTCATGAGCCAACCTCCCCAGTTCCTCGCATAGTGTGGTGGCTTCACGTGCGGACGGAATCAGCGATCCAACGAGCATGAGTACGCGTTTTCGCTACGACAGAATTCACGCGCCAAGGTACTACCCAGGCAGCTCCCACCGATCAGTCGTCTAATCCGCCGCGTCGCTCCAGCGGGACGAACAGGCTCTTGAAATCTCCTGACAGGGCGCACGAAATTCCAACTATTCGACAGAATTAGGTCGATTTTCTTCGAACCGATTCGACAGATCACCGAGAATCGCTCATCTCTCTGATGACGCGACGGCGCGAACCAGCGGCGATGCTCCGTTCAACGAACAACGATGCCCGGAGGGATGCCTACCCATGCTTGGCGGATCGCGACTGCTGACCCGGGGGGTGACCGAGGGCGACGTGGTGCGCTTCGGGATCCAGAGCGGGCGGCCTCCTTCGCACCTGCTGTACTACGCCGAGGACAAGAAACCTGTCGTCGTGGCGAACGGGATTGCCGCGGGGCGTGAGTGTGAACATGCCACATCCTGAAGGGGGCAGAGCTTCCAACAGGCACGCCGGCGCAACTCCGCCCGCGAAGCCGGAGCTGTTTGCGATCGACCTCGACGAGCGGCCGTTCACCATTGCCTGTGCAAGCAGGGGAGGCGAGTTCTGATGCTGACAATGCTGGGCGGAAACCACCACAACACATCGTTCTCGGCGATTGAGCGGCTCCAGTCCGGAATCGCTGACCCCGCAACCACGCTCGAGGCGCTTGGCCAGCGACTTGGCCCTGTCGTGCTACTCCAAACCTGCAACCGATTCGAGCTGTACGTCAGCGGTGCCGCCGCCGCCGATCGGCTGATCTCAGCCGTCAGCGAGGTGACCGGCGTCGCCGCCGAGGACGTCGCTACTGACCTCTGGTTGTCGCGAGGTGTGGAAGCCGCTGAGCATCTGTACGCAGTTGCCAGCGGAATCGACTCGCTGTCGCTCGGTGAGTACGAAGTGCTGGGCCAGGTACGCGGCGCCTTTTCGCTGGCGGTCTCGGCTGGGACTGACGACGAACTGCTCGCCCGTGTATTCCACGGCGCGGTTCGTACGGGGAGACGAATCCGCGCAGAGACCGCGATCTCACGAAACGCGCTTTCGATTTCCAGCATCGCCGCAACCCAGGCCGCCCAGGCGTTGCCCGCCCTCGAGGATTCGGCAGTACTGGTGGTCGGTGCCGGCGAGGCTGGGAGGCTGACCGCTCGCGCTCTTCACGAACACGGCGCACGAGACATCACCATTCTCAATCGCACCGTCGAGCGTGCCTGGCAGGTCGCCTCTACCGTCGAAGGTCGCGGTGCCGCACTGGACAATCTGCCAGCCGAGTTGGCGCGAGTTGATCTCGCCGTCTCCGCTACCGCGTCAACGAGTCACATCATCGATGCGGAGCTGCTGGCGGAGACCGTGGGACGCCGTTCCGGTCGCCAGTTGCTGATGATCGATATCGCGATGCCGCGCGACGTCGATCCCAGCGTGGTGGATCTGCCGTCCGTCCGCTACTGGGGCATCGAAGACCTGCGAAACACATCGGAACGAAACGCTGGCCAGCGCGCGGCAGCACTCCCAGAGGCACGGGCGATCGTTTCCGAGGAGCTCGAAAAGCTCGAGCGCTGGTGGAGCGCTCGCGACGTGATCCCGACGATCAAAGCACTGACTGACCACGCAGACGCGATCCGCGAGGCGCAGGTGGAACGAGCGACTCGAAAGATGTCGCTCAGCCCGGACGACCGTGAACAAATCGATCTGATGACTCGTTCGATCGTGAAACAGCTGCTCCACGAGCCGATCGCCGCGCTCCGAGACGGCCGAGCCGCCGACGCCGATTCAGACGCGGTCCGAAAGCTCTTCCGGCTCTCCTGCGCGTAGACAGCCGGGTTCGGCGTGCTCCGCGCCGTTCAACTGGGCTCCATCGCCCCTGCCCCATTGCGCCCTTCTCTGAGTCGACTAAAGGAAAACCCTGACACGTCGATGATCTCCCATGATCAAATCGGCGCTGTTCCTGGCGATCTGGGGTGCGACCACCTTTAGTGTGGTGATCGCTGCGGGCGCACTCTTCGGTGCCCGATCCGCGGCGGCACAGCCTGAGACGGGCACCGTTCGATGGGCTCCCCAGCAGGCAAGCGTGGCCGTCTGTACCCGTCAGAACTCGCGACCCTCCTGGCTCACTGCCGCCCAATTCAACGAGGTCGTCGAAGACACTACCCAGCGCTGGAGCGAACTCGGCGCCGCAATCCGTCTCGACTACCGAGGCGACTGCTCGACTCTCGAGCTGCAGGACCTCGACACCGTGCTGAGCGAAATCTCCTGGGACGTCGCCACCTTCA
>JABIST010000115.1 GCA_018700215.1 Dehalococcoidia bacterium
ATTCGAGATTTTCGAGAGGGGAGAGTTCTTCGTAGACCATGGGGAGGTGGGCGAGGACTCCGATGCTGCGGCGCAGGTCGATTGGGTTCGTGGAGATGGCGTGACCGGCGATGGCAGCGTCGCCGGCGTTGGGGGTGAGCAGGGTGGTGAGCAGGCCGAGCAGGGTGCTTTTCCCAGCACCGTTGGGGCCCAGGAGCGCGGTTTTGGAGCCGGCGGCCAGCGAGAAGCTCATGTCAGAGACGACATCGACGCCGCCGTAACGTTTGGTGAGGCCGGAGGCGACGATCGCCGAAGTTGCGGCGACCTCGGAGGTCATGCGGGTGCCTCGGCATCGTCGGCGGGGGTGGCGCGGCGAGCGAGGGCGACGGCGAGGCCGCTGATCACGATGAGGGCGAGCAGGGAGCCGCTGACCGCGCCTCGTGGGGTGGTGAGGATGTGGGCTGGTCTGGCACCGGAGAGGCCGATGAGGTCCACGACCAAGCTCTGGCCGGGCGTGGCAGGGCCGATGCGCTCGACGACGAGGATGGGATCGCCCTCGAACTCAGTGTCAGCGGCGCGACGGGCGTCATCGCCTCGGGGGTCGAGCTTGTTGACGAAGCTCTCGGGGGCGCGGGCCTCGATGTGGCCGGTGGGCAGGGGGGAGGTGATGCGGAGGCGGTACATGTCTTCGACCGCATCGTAGCCGACGGTGTAGCGGGTGACGATGGAGTTGGGGCCGGGGCGGAGCGGGAGTGACACGTTGACGGTGCCGCCTTCGAAGCTGAAGTCGGGGTCATCGTCTTCCAGGCCGCCGGCGTCGATCGTGCGGTCCGGGACGGGGATGCGGAGCGTGACGGCGTCATCACCACCGACGTAGACGGTGAGTTCGTCGCGGTTGATTAGATCCTCGCGGATCAGGGTGAGGGTGGAGGTCGAGCGCTCGAGGGCGACCGCGATGACGGTGGTTGCCTCGATCGAGAGGTCGGGAGCCTCGGTGGTTGTTGAGTAGACCTCGAAGGCGGCGGTGGCGCTGGAGGTGGTGCCGTCGAAGCGGATGCTGCTGGGGGTGGAGAAGTAACGAACGCCTTCGTAGATCAGGAACGGGACGTAGTTGAAGCGTGGGTCGGGGTCGACCTCGAAGGTGAATGTGCCGTTGGCGTCGGCCTGCTGCCGAATGCTGGTCGGAGCCAGGGACTCTTCGAGGACGATCAGTTGCAACTCGATGCCGGCGGGGAGCGTGTCGCCGGGTGTTCCTAGCGTGATGGCGCCACTGATGGTGGCCTGGGGCTGTTGGGCGAGGCCGGGGTGTGGCGAGACGAGGAGGCCGAGGGCCAGTGCTCCAGCGAGCGCGGCGAGGGTGAGGAGACGTGGTGCCCGCGGCATCAGTTGGAGGGCTCCGCGGATGCCGGGGGTGCGTGGTCGGCGGGCTCGCCGAGCGAGCGGAGGCGTTCGGTGACGTCTCGTAGCTCGGGAGCGACGGCGCGACGACCGGCGCGGCGGTCATCTTCGCTGATGCGACCGTTGGCGAGGTCCCGGTCGAAGTCCCGCAGCTCAGCGAGGAGGACGGTGCGGCGGTCGCGGAGCGTGACGAGTTCGTCGCTCTCAGGTTCGTCGAGGTCGACGTACGGCCAGCCGATGTAGAGGGCGGTGGCGAGCGCGACGAGGAGAAGTAGTAGCCACTCCATCAGCGGTCACCGTGATCGGATTCGGGATCGAGTTCAGCATCGAGCCAGGCGTCATCGTCATCTGGTGTTGGTGCTGGTGCATGGGAGGTGGCGAGCGCGGCGCGGTAGGCACGCCCGGCGGCGCGGAGGCGGAAGAGGAAGAACGCACCGCCGAGGCTCATGAGCAGGAGCGACGCTGCGACCCAGCCGAAGAGCACGAGGTTGAATCCCTCCTTCGGAATGTCCGCGAGGATGCGCTGCCCATAGCGGTTCTGAAAGAAGAAGATAATTTCGTCGGAGTTCCGACCTTCGATTAGCTGCTCACGAATCTCGCGGCGCATGTCGACGCAGATTGCGATGTTGCAGACATCGAGTCGCTCGTTGGTGCACTGGGGGCAGAGCAGCTGCTTTTCGATGGATAGCGCCTGTGCATCGAGGTTGGAGGGCTCCTGAGCGCGGACCTCGTCAGCGACGAGCGCGAAGGCGATCGCTGCAACGAAGGTTGCTGCGAGGAGCGAGAGGGCGTTGGTGCTACGCACGTTGCGACTCCTCGGCGGGGGTAGTGCGGTGCGCGGTGGCGGGGACTCGGGTGGGGACGCGTGATGGAGCGTAGGCGAGCAGGCCGCCGAGCACGTAGATGAATCCGCCGAACCAGAGGAGCTGCATCAG
>JABIST010000289.1 GCA_018700215.1 Dehalococcoidia bacterium
CGCTGCGGGCCGCATTGTTTGCGCGCGCCGGCGACATCGCCGCGGCGATTCGGCTCGTCGAACAGGCGACGGACGCCGATCCATCGAACGAGCAGGCACACCGGCTGCACCTGCTGCTGGTTGCTCGGCACCAGGGCCGAACCGCTGCGCTGCATCACTATGTGGTGCTGACGGGGGAGTTCCGGAAGCGGTTCGGTGTGGCGCCCTCACGGGAGACGGCCGATCTGGCGGTCAAGCTGTCGGAAGAGGCACCGCTCGGCGAAATCGAACGAGAGTACTGGCCGCTCGTGTCAGCACCTCCGTCAGATTTTCCGTTCGCCTAGCATCACCACTGTCTCTCAGCTCGCTCACGGACCGATTCTGTCATGAGTCTGCTTCGCAGTTAGTTGGCAATCACCGGCTTCCCCCGCCACACCGTCGTTCCAATGGGGATTTCCATCCTCGATGCAGGGAGTTCCCTACCTCGTCGGCTCGGTCCCCTGCCGAATCATGAGCGTAGTCATAAGCAACTGCTCTCTGCTGGCTGCGGAGACCGTCCGAGATGAGAGAGGCGACGATGAATCGAGATGCCGCGAACAGCAGTAGTACAGAGCTAGCGAACGAGACTCGCAAGTTCCTCGACGAGGCACAGCAGCTTGTTGGCGACCTCGCGTGGGTCAGGAATCAGCTCACCGCACTTGCTCCGCACCAGAGCGTTGGCTCCGCTCCGCTGGACGCTCAGCCGGTCGATGGCGAGCTCCAGCTGCTCAGATCCCTGACTCAGCTACAGCAAGCCCGATCGGACGTCGGCCTACTCGAGCGCTCAATTTGTGCCCTCGATGCAGAAATCGAATCGGCCATCAACATCAATCAATGCCCAGTTTCAACGGAAAGAGCATCCTCATGAGCACCTCGAAGCACCCCGTCAGTGCAGATCTCGGGATCGACGCCGCCGACATCAGTCTGCGGTTGAGCTGGGCGCAGCTCACTGAGGATGATCTGGCGCTCGTGCGCGCGGCCGCCGAGTACTTGCGACCCGAAGCAGAGGCGATCGCGACGCGCTTCTATGATCATTCCTTCAAGTTCCCGGAGTTCGTCGCGAAGGTCACCGAATCGAAAAGTAACCGCGAGACCCTCGAGGGTGCGCAGGCTGGCTACTTTGTCACGCTGCTCGATGGTCGGATCGATGCGGACTACGTGGAGCACCGACTGCGGGTCGGCGTGGCGCACGCGCGGCTGGATATTCGTCCTCGTTGGAACGTGCTGAACTACAACACCTACGCGGAACTCGTGCTCGATCTGCTGAAGGGGCATCTGAAGGGTGAGCGGTTGGCACGGACGCTGCTCGCATTTCAGAAGATGTTCACCTTCGATGTCACACTCGCCGTCGAGTCCTACATCGCCTACGGCGTGATGGCGAAGCTGCGTCAGACCGCCGCCGAACTCTTTCCGGCGGCGCGGAAGCTCGATGGCGCAGCCGGCGAAGTCGGCGTTGCTACACAGGAGATCGCGCGCGCGGTCGAACAGGTCGCCATCGGCGCGACGAACCAGACACAGTCCGCCACGTCGCTGCGTGATGACGTTGCCGAGGTTGAGCGTCTCGCTACCCAGCTTGCGGAGTCCGCCCAGAAGCAGGGCGCTGAGACCGGCGGCGCCACCTCTGGCGTGTCCGCACTGCGCGAGGATGTTGGGCGCGCCGGCGAGCAGGCCCGCAGCGCCTCCGAGTCCAGTCGCGGCGCCTCCGAGGTAGCCGGCGAAGGCAAGTCCGCCGTCGAGCAGATGGTCGGTGCGCTTGAGGCGATCAGCGAAACCGTCGAATTGACTTCGGCCCAAATTGAACAGCTGAGTGGCCGCAGCAAAGAGATCAGCCAGATCACCAACACCATCTCCGAAATCGCGGATCAGACGAACTTGCTCGCCCTGAACGCGGCGATCGAGGCCGCTCGCGCCGGTGACGCGGGCCGCGGATTTGCGGTCGTGGCGGACGAGGTACGCAGCCTGGCCGAGCGTTCCGCCGCCGCCGCCACCGACATCGCCAACCTGATCAGCGGCGTTCAGGCCGATGTCGATCATGGCGTCCAGGCAATGGAATCAACCGTGAGCAATGTCTCGGCCGGGGGCGAACGTGCTCACGAAGCCGGTGAGGTGCTCAGTCGGCTGGTGGAGATCAGCAGCCGCGTGAGCGAGGAGATCGGCAGCGTTGAGGAGCTGGCGATCTCCGCCGCGGAGCGGTCATCGGAACTGAGCGAGGTGGTCGCTCGAGTCGACTCGCTGGCCGAGGAGAATCAGAGCCTCTCGGCGGAGATGCGCACCCGGACCGGCTCGATGAC
>JABIST010000108.1 GCA_018700215.1 Dehalococcoidia bacterium
GCTACCGGGGACGGGCGATCACGGTGGGCAACGTGAGCCGGTCGGAGGCGCGAGCTGTGGATGTCAGCGGGCTATCGCAGGGCAATCGGTCGCTGACCGGGGTGTTCCTTGGTGCGGAGCTGGAACATGGTGACCGGGCGTATCGGATGATCTCGAAGCACCTGCGGGATGTCGCGGCTGGCGAGCTGCGGGCGGTGATCGATTCGCGGTTCTCGCTGTCCGACGCGGAGGGGGCGCACCGGCAGATCGAGAGCCGCAATGCGTTTGGGCGGGTGCTGTTGATTCCGTAAACCCCTTCGGGGGGTCTTCGACCCATTGCCGGCACTTCGCGGCTGTTTGAGTGGCGTTGGGTACCAGGGCGCTGCTTTCGATGTGCCGTTGATGTGGTAGCACTCGGAAGGTTGTTGGGAGACGGCGGGGCGATGGTGAGTGAGTCGCACGATCTGGGGCATTGCTCTCGCTGTGGGGGGCGGCTGGTGCCGTTCGAGGATGAGCCGGTGCACGGGCGGTGTCCGGCGTGTGGGGCGATGGAGTTTCGGAACCCGATTCCGGTGGCTGGCGTGCTGATTGTGCGTGGCGGGCGAGTGTTGCTGACACGTCGTTCGATCATGCCTCGGGAGGGGTTGTGGGCGTTCCCGGGTGGGTTCGTGGAGCGTGGGGAGACGGTGGAGCAGGCGGCGCTGCGGGAGACGCTGGAGGAGGTGGGGTTGGAGGCGCGGCTGACGGGCATCGTGGGGATGCCGTACTCGATACCGGATGCGGGTCAGGTGGTGGTGGCGTTCCAGGGGGAGGCCGACGGCGAGGCTGAGGCGCGCTCGGAAGTGTCGGAGGTGGGGTGGTTCGCGCCGGAGGAGATTCCGTGGGGGGAGATTGCGTTCGACACGACGACCTCGGCGTTACAGGCGCTGGTCGACGAGGGGTTGGACGGGGTGTCGGCGCATCCGCACGAGCGTCGGTTCATTCGCGAGCCGGCACCGATTGAGCTGCCTCGGAACTGTCGGCGCTGTGGCGGGGCGCTGCGTGAGAGCGAGGCGCACGAGGAGGGGCACGGGGTGTGCCACGAGTGCAGCTCGCCGCATTACGAGAACCCGGTGGTGGGAGCGAGTCTGCTGGTGGTGCGGGACGGGCGGGTGCTGCTGGGACGTCGGGGGAAGGAGAGCCGGCCGGGGTTTGGGATGTGGGCGGGACCGGCGGGGTACGGGGAGATTGGCGAGGCGATCGAGGAGACGGCGCGTCGGGAGCTGCTGGAGGAGACGGGACTGCGTGGGGAGATCGGTGGGCTGATCTCGGTCTACTCGGGCACGGGGCATGTGGAGGTGGCGTACCACGGTGAGGCAGGGGGCGAGGTGACGCCGACCTCGGAGTTCCCGGAGCTGCGGTGGTTTGCAGCGAGCGATCTGCCGTGGGGGGAGATGTTCGATAGCTGTCCGGTGTCGGTGGAGCAGCTTGTCGAGCGTGGGATTGTTCACGATTAGAGATCGCGGGCTGGGCTAGACTGCTTCGCATCAGCGACCCGTTGCGGGTCGCGTTGTGGAGGCGACGGATATGACCGCACCAGCCGATGTGAGTAGCTTGCCGATTCCCGAGAGCTTCGAGGTGGTGCATGAACAGGCGCGTGGACGCTTCGTGAGTGCGGGGAGCTTCCTCGATGGGGCGACTCGGCGAGCGATCGTCGAGGAGGCGCGGGCGGCGCGAGAGTGCGGGCTGTGCGCGCGGCGCTCCGAGGCGCTGTCGGCGGCCTCGGTGGATGGGGAGCACTCGACGGTTACAGAGCTGAAGCCGGGGTTGGTGGAGCTGGCGCACGGGGTGGTGACGGATTCGGGGCGGCTGACGCAGGCTTGGTTTGGGGGTGTGATCGCCTCGGGGGTGACGCGGGAGCAGTACGTGGAGGCGGCGGGGCTGCTCGGCAGCTCGACGATTGCGGACACGTTTGCGGTGGCGCTGACGGGGGAGCCGGCGGTGCTGGACGCCTCGGTGGATGGTGAGCCCTCGGGAGTGTCGAACGCGGCGCTGGTGGACGTGGGGGCGTACGTGGGGCTGATGGACCATGAGCACCCGCACCCGAAGTTCGCGGGGCGACCGGCGCCGAACATCTGTCGGGCGCTGGCGATGGTGCCTTCGGCGGTCGATGAGTTCTGGGATCTGTTCATGCCGCACTACCAGCCGATGGCGGAGGCGGACGGGCACGAGGTGGGGCGGTCGCAGATCGAGTTCGTCGCGGCGCGGACGTCGGCGTTGAACGAGTGTTTCTACTGAGCGACCTTCCACACCGAGGCGCTCCGTGCGAGTGGCCAAACGCAAGATGAGACGTACGAACTGGGTGAGGTGACCGACGAGTTTGGTGACGGGGGTGTGCTGCATGGCGCCTACCTCGGCGAGTTGACCGCGGCGGTGGTCGCTCGGGATCACGCGGGGGTTCAGGCGCTGAGAGATCGAGGCGTCGAACTGCTCGGGAGTGCCGGGGTAGTGCGGGCGATTGGTGTGGCGGCGGGGTTCGATGGGATCAACCGGGTGGCGGACGCGATCGGGATTCCGCTGGACGAGCGATTTGAGTCGCTGGACGAGGTGTTTTGGGCGGCGACGCGGATCGATCGGTTCACCGAGGCTCGCTGATTGACGCTCGCCAGCCTGCCGCACGGCTGTGGCGGTGTATGCGACTTTTATGGGGATCTGTCATTGCTCTGTAAGGACCCGGCGCTAGGCTTGATGCATGCGACAGGGGACTTCGGTGAGTGCAGCGCGGATTTTGGTCGTCGAGGACGAGGCGAGTATTGCTGATGTGGTGGCGCGCTATTTGCGGCGCGACGGGCATGAGGTGGAGACGATTGGCGACGGCGCGAAGGCAATGGAGCGGCTGCAGGAGATGAATCCTGACCTGATTGTGCTGGACCTGATGTTGCCCGGCATGGAAGGCAAGGAGATTCTGCGACGCGTGCGTGCGGCGGGTGACACGCCGGTGGTGATTCTGACGGCGCGTGGCGAGGAGTTGGACCGGCTGGTGGGGTTCGGCCTGGGCGCCGACGACTACGTGACAAAGCCGTTCAGCCCTCGGGAGCTGTCCGCGCGGGTGGAGGCGGTGCTGCGACGCGCATCCTCCGGCGGCGGTGCGCCGGTGAGCAGCAGCGCGGGGGTTCGGATTGGCGACCTGTACATCGATGGTGGTACGCGACGGGTGGAGCGGAGCGACGAGCCGATTGCGATGACGGCGCGCGAGTTCGATTTGCTGTATTTCCTGGCGCAGCACCCGGGGCAGGTGTTCAACCGCGACCAGTTGATTGATGCGGTGTGGGACGTGCACGCGGTGAGCGACCCGGGGACGGTGACGGTCCACATCCGTCGCATTCGGGCGAAGCTGGAGCCGGACCCCTCGCGGCCGCGGTATCTGAAGACGGTGTGGGGCGTGGGGTACAAGCTTGAGCCGTAGTCAGACCTTCGATCGACTTGCCGCGCCGGGCTCGGCGCAACGGCTGGCGCTGCTGAGCTCGTCGCTGGTGTTTCTGGCTGCGCTGATCGCGGCGGTTGTTGCTGGGTCCGTGGTTGGGCTGGCGCTGATTCCGATGAACGCGCGTGACGCGGTCACGTTCGTCGTGGTGATGGCGTTGAGCCTGCTGGGGACAGGGGCGATCGGCTTCGCGGCGTTGGTGTACTTCGATCGGGCGTACCGGCTGTCGCTGGCGACTCGGACGTTCCTTGGGGTGGCGACTGGTGCGCTGGTGGCGCTGGCGAACGTGGTGATCGTCGCGGTGCTGATGTTCGTGAACACGGGGCATGACCTGGGGCTGCTGATTGCGCTGGTGGTGGCGGGCTCGGGAGTGACGCTGATTTTCGGGGTGCGGCTGGCGGCGACGACGGCGCGGGACATCGATCCGATGCGCGGCGCGTTGCGCCGGCTGGCGAGTGGTGAGCTGGCGCCGGGGCCGGTGCTGGAACCGCGGACCCTGGAGCTGGCGGAGCTGGGCGAGGACATCGAGCGGCTGCGGGCGCAGTTGGCGCAGGTGCAGCAGGAGCGGGAGTTGCTGGAGCAGGAGCGACGGGAGCTGACGGCTTCGATTTCGCACGACCTACGGACGCCGCTGGGCAGCATTCGGGCGATGGCGGAGGCGCTGGCCGATGGGGTGGTGTCCGAGCCGGAGGAGCGCAGTGACTACTACGAGCGGATTCGTCGAGACACGGAGCGGCTGACGCGGATGGTGGACGAGCTGTTCGATCTGGCGCAGATCGATGCGGGGGCGATGCGATTGCAGGTGGCGCCGTTGCAGCTTCAGGACGTGGCGGCGGAGGTGGTGGCGGCGATGCAGCCGCTGGCGCGCGAGGCCGGCGTGGATCTGACGCTCGACGTAGTCGGTGAGCCTTCGATGGCTGCGATCGACGGGGCGCGGATGGAGCGGGCGATCGGGAACCTGGTGCGGAACGCGCTGGAGCACTCGCCAGAGGGTGAGACGGTACGAGTTGTCGTGGGGCCTGATGGAACCTCGGCGGTAGCGCTATCGGTACACAACCGCGGGACGGCGATTCCGATCGGGGAGCTGAGGCGGGTGTGGGAGCGGTTCTATCGCGGGGATTCGTCGCGGACGCGGGGCGGTCGCGGTGGGGCGGACGGCGCTGGCCTGGGGCTGGCGATTGTGAAGGGCATCGTGGAGACGCATGAGGGCAGTGTCGCCGTGATCTCGGATGCCGGGGTGGGGACGACGTTCTCGATGCGGCTGCCTTGCTGACGGACGTTCCGGGCTTGAAGAACGCTTCGCGCCTCGCTGTGTAGCGGTGGCTCCCGGGAGCGGCCGTGTTTGAACTGTTCTAGAGGATCTGGCTGAGGAAGAGCTTGGTGCGATCGTTCTCGGGGTTGTTGAAAAAGGCGTTCGGCTCGTTTTCTTCGATGATCTCGCCCGCATCCATGAAAATGACGCGGTTGGCGACCGTCTTGGCGAAACCCATCTCGTGGGTCACCACCAGCATGGTCATGCCGCTTTCGGCCAGTTCGACCATGACGTCGAGGACCTCTTTAATCATTTCGGGGTCGAGGGCCGAGGTGGGCTCGTCGAAGAGCATGATTTTTGGGTTCATGCAGAGCGATCGCGCAATGGCGACACGTTGCTGCTGACCGCCGGAAAGCTGGCCCGGGTATTTCATCGCCTGTTCGGGAATCTGGACCCGCTCCAGGTACTTCATGGCAATCTCCTCGGCCTCGGCACGCGCCGTCTGACGCACCCATATAGGAGCCAAGGCCAAGTTCTCCAGCACCGTCAGGTGAGGAAATAGATTGAAGTGTTGGAACACCATGCCGACCTCGCGGCGAATCTTTTCGACGTGTTTAAGATCGCCGGTGAGCTCCATCCCCTCAACGATGATCTGGCCGCGCTGGTGCTCCTCAAGGCGATTGAGGCAGCGGATCATGGTCGATTTGCCCGAGCCCGAGGGGCCGCAAACGACAATGCGTTCGCCCTTGTTGACGGTGAGGTGAATGTTTTTGAGCACATGGAATTCGCCGAACCACTTGTGGACGTCGACCATCTGAATCATCACCTCCTCGGAGACCGTCATTTCCTTGGTTGGTGTTCGAATTTCCACTTCCTCGGACATTTCATGTCCTCCGTAAGATGACGGCCCCTAGTGGCCGGTGTGCAGTTTCCTCTCCAGGTGCTGGCTATAGCGCGACATGCCAAAGCAAAAGACCCAGAAACCAAAGCCGGCGAAGACATA
>JABIST010000088.1 GCA_018700215.1 Dehalococcoidia bacterium
ACTGGTCGTCGGTTTCGATGGCGATGGCGAGCCACTGGTCGTCGCCGGTGCTGGGGTAGACGCCCTGAGGGGCGTGCCAGGCGTGGCGGTTGCCGATGCGGGACTGGACGCGGCCGTTCATCGTGAAGTCCTGGAGGGCGGGGGCGACGAGCTGGAGTTCACCTTCGAGCATGGCGAGTTCGATGTACTGGCCCTCGCCGGTTCGTCGGCGGTGGCGGAGGGCGGACATGACGGTGAGCGCGGCGGTGAGGCCGGCGCTCTGGTCCAGGTAGAACTGAGCGGGCTTGCCGGGGGCGCGGTCCGGGTAGCCGGTGAGGTGAGAGAGGCCGCTCATGGCATCGACGCCGGGGCCGTAGGAGCCACGGTCGGCGTAGGGGCCGGTCTTACCGAAGGCGGGCATGGAGGCGAGGAGGATGTCTGGCTTCACCTCGCAGAGATCGGGGTAGTCGATACGGAGGTTGCCGAGGACGCGGGGGGAGAAGTTTTCGAGGACGACATCGCTCTTGGCGACGAGCTTGAGGAAGAGATCGCGGCCCTCGGGGTTGGCGAGGTCGAGCGAGACGTGGCGCTTGCCGCGGTGGAGTTCGTTGAAGAAGGGGGTGCGGTTGTAGGGGTGATCGGGAGCGCCCTCGATCGGTGGCGGGGCGGCGGTGTGGGCGGCGGTGCGGGCGCGGGGGGCTTCGATCTTGATCACCTCGGCGCCCATGTCGGCGAAGACGCAGCCAGCGATCGGGCCGGCGACTGCGGTGGTGAGTTCGAGGACGCGGATGCCGGAGAGGGGGCGCTGATCGCTCATGAGACGACTCCCCGCTCGCGGAGTGAGGCGACCTCGGAGGGGTCGAGTTCGAGGAGGCTGGTGAGGACGTCATCGGTGTGTTCGCCGAAGAGGGGGGCGCGCTCGGTGTGCCAGGGGGTGGCGGTCATGACGGCGGCGGCGCCGGGCTGGCGGGTGGTGGGGGCGATGGGGTGCTCGACCTCGACGAGGAAGTTGCGTGCTTCGAGGTGGGGGTCGTTGAGGATCTCCTCGGGGGTGAGGACCTCGGTGAAGGGGAGGCGGAGTTCCTGGGCGCGGCGGACGACTTCGAACTTGTCTTTGTCGGCCATCCAGGCGTCCATCAGTTCGTCGATCTTGTCGGCGTTGCCCATGGGGGTGTCGAGATAGTCCTCGAGGCCGATGCCGGGCATGAGGGCGGCGAGCAGGTCCGCGTTGCGGTTGTTGCTGTGGGCGTGGACGTAGCCGCCCATGCAGGGGCGGATGGTGGAGGGGTAGGAGTAGGCGGGGTTGGAGAACATGAGGCGGGTGCCGCGGCGGACGGGGAGCTGATGATCGAAATGGTAGATCTGGGCGACGCCGCCGAGGAGGAAGAGCGACGCATCGATGGCGGCGACATCGAAGTAGTCGCCTTCGCCGGTGGCGTCGCGGTGGGTGAGGCCGACCATGATGGCGGTGGCGGCGTGGAGGGCGGCGTGTGAGACGGCGAGATCGTCGTAGGGCTTCACTGGCTCGCGGTCCGGGTCGCCGGTGAGCTTGAGGTAGCCGCCGAGGGCGACATCGACGATTTCGGAGCCGTGGTAACCGGCGTAGGGGCCGTCCTGGCCAAAGTGGGTGACGGAGGCCATGACGAGGTCCGGCTTGTGCTCGATCAGGTCGTCGTAGGCGAGGCCACGCTCGGCGAGGTAGCCGACGGGGTAGCTCTCGAGCAGGGCGTCGCTCTCGGCGACGAGGCGGCGGAGCAGGTCGCAGCCCTCGGGAGTATCGAGGTCGAGGACGACGCTGCGTTTGGCGGCGTTGAGGTGGAGGTGGCGGGCGCTGGTCTCGGGGTTGGGTTCGTCGGCGGGGAAGGGCGGCATGGTGCGAACGGAGTCGCCGGTGGGCGGTTCGACCTTAATTACCTCGGCGCCGAGTCCGGCGAGCAGGCGGCTGCCGAAGTCGAAGCTGCCCTGTGCGAGATCGAGGATGCGGAGGCCCTCGAGTGCTCCGTTAGTCATCGTGCGCCTCTCTGTGGGGTGGTGGTGTGGAGGGGAGTATATGGGGCGGTGGGTTGGGGGGCAGGATGGCGACTGCTGGGTGACCACTCTCTAACGGAGAAGGGTTACTCTCTGGAGCATGACTGCCGGACTTAGCTCACACCAGATGGTCATCGTATGGGCGAGCTTTCTGCTGGCGGTCGGTGCATTCATCGCGCTCGGCGAGACATCAAACTTCGACTACTTGCCTACGATCGACGACGCCCAACTGCTGTCGCGAACGTTCTTGGGCATTCAGGCAGCGGTGGCAACCATCACGTTGGCGGTCATGGTCTTCGTCCTGCAAGGGGTGCAAGGGCGGGACGACATCGACGCCGACACCCACCGTGAGTACTTGAGCCGCTCCTATGTGAGGGCGATATTCACCATCAGTCTCTTGGCAGTCGCACTCACATCGGTGGCCGTGATCGTGATCCACGCCGATGGTCACGAATCTTTCCTGGCTCGCCCCGGCTCTTCGAACCTGTTGCTCGTGGGAGTCGGAGGGCTAGCCGTCAATCTCACAGCGAGCTTCCTGCTGTTCGAGCGAACACTTCAACTGTCGGAGCCAACGGCTCTCGCAGGTATGAAGGCAGACGTTGCGCGGCGGTCGATCGAGCAAGGAGCAAGATCGTTTGTAGTGCGGGTTTCCAGGCCGGACGAGTGGGGAGGAGTCTTTTCCAGATTCAGCCGTGAAGCAGACGAACTCGCCGCTCGGGTAGCGGTGCGGCGACTGCTCGAAGAGGCTCGGGCAGCGGCGAGGCAGGGGCACGTCGAAGAGTTTCGCGAAGTGCTCGCCTCACTCCGGGAACTGACTGAGGCAGCGATGGGGGCCCTTGAGGATAGCGACTTCCAGTGGGGGCGCCCCGGACAGCAGCCAGGGTGGCCGCCGCTTATTGACATCCATGACAGTCTCTACTCGTTCGTTGAGGTCGTTGTGTCCGCCGACGACCGCGAACTGGCACTCGTGCTGCGCGGGTGGTTCGAGCGGATGGTGGCGATCGCAGTACGAGAAGACTGTGGCGAGCTATTCACTGTGGGTTCGGACGGCCTGAGTTTCAGTTACCAGATCAGCGCCGCGCAGGGGTCCGGACGAATTCAAACGCTGGCTCTCGATAGTTGGTGGACTGCCGCAACAGGCAGTCTCGGTTACGACACACCTACCGCTGAGATGATGCCGTTCGCCAGCCACCTAGTTCGGCAGGGCGAGAGAGTGCTTTCGACTGCGCTGAACCTCGGCCGACTGGCTGATTTTTCTCGAATTGCGGCAGGTTCCTCCCTCCTGTTCCGGCATGTTGATTACATAGAGCGCCGGGAGAAGCGCGATCCCGCAGCGAGTAGGCCAACCGGATCTGAGGACTTGCGACGGTTGCACCGGGTCGCACTCATGGCGCTTGCTGGGCGCGCCGTCATGCTCGATCAAGAATCCGGTCTTTCGGACGTTGGTGCGTACATTGCCGTTGCGAGAGAGAACACGCCCAGCGCGCGCTCTCTTGCAAGTGATGTCTCTTGGGCGCTCGGTGCAGATTTGGATGACTATTTGTCATGGATGTCGTGGGAGCGGGAGGCGCTCCCAGATGGCGGCGGGTCCGTCGATCCTAGTCGCTACTTGCTGTCCTTCTTCGCGATTCGCCTCCTGGAGATGACGGACCCCGCGTCCCCGAGAGCAGTCAACCTGGATGGACAGGCCATGAGTGTCTTCCATCAAGTCTCAGATCGGCTTCCCCTTCTCGCTCAATACGCCGAGACGGGAGATCCTCACGACCAGGCGCAGGGTGCAATGGACGAGCGAGTTGAGGCCGTGTTGAAGGTCCTCTCGCTGGCGGTCAAGCAGGACGAGGTGGAGGCCGACTGGGATGTGATCCGCAGCAAGCTTGACTCAGACCTTCAGGCCAGCTTCATCGCGAGCGTCTATGCATCGAGAATCGAAAATTCGGTGCTAGAACCGCTGTTCGACGGACTCGGAGGATTCGCCTATCTACCCGCAGACTCGCCTAGCGCTCCCGCGCTCAGGGTCGCGAGTCATTGGATTCACCGGTCGGCGTTCGTCGCCCCGACCTGGGCTCCTCACGAGAATAACCCAAGTGGGTCCACGCTTGAGGCCGCGCTCTTCGACGACCTCGAGGCGGCTGCGGTAGATGCACCGGCAGTGCAGGCGCGGCTCGGATCAACCGATGACGCGCTTGCTGCGATCGATGAAGCGATGTCTTCGATAGAGGCAGCTGGCTCCGGTCTGATCGTGTTCTTCGGGAATTGGCTAGAAACGAACATCTCGATGCACGTCCCATCGGGGGAGTTCACCCCTAACTGGCAAACGACCACTCCCGAATCCGCTTCAGACGGCCTACTCGGGCACTATCGCGGATCACCTGTAGTCGATGCATTTTCCGCCGGGCCACCTCGAATTCTTGTTCTCGATTTGCCGAGATGGGGTTGCCTGTTGCGCGCTCCAATGGCGAACGGCGAGGAGATGCAGATTGATATCGAACCGGTCACGGCAGAGTTAGCTCGGAAGAGGCTCGACGAGGATTCGGGGCACTTCCCGAACGAATCCGATGACGAAGGGAAACTGCGAAAGCTCCAAACGCTGGTGCAGAGCGTGATCAACGAACGAGTTGGGTTCGTCGTGAAGGACGCCTCGTTTGCTCGGTGGATCCGCCCCGAAACTGATGAGCCGGCGACCGACACGGAGGATTCGCCCCCGGCTTCGGCAGATGAGGACGACGGGGACTAGGTAGCAGACTCGTGCGGTAGTGCGAGGGTGAGAGGTAGGGGTATAACAACGAAGCACGGAACGGCAGAATCGACCGTTTGCGGGCGGCGGGAGCGAGAACATGAAGGCCTTCAGTCAGCGCTACTGCATCGTGGGTGTGGGGCAGACGAAGTATGGGAAAGTGCCGGGGATGTCGCAGATGGCGCACAACGTGGGCGCGATCCGGGCGGCGATTGAGGATGCGGGGCTGACGAAGGATGACATTGATGGGGTGCTGACGAAGGCGCCGACATCGACGTTTCCGATGCTGTGGGCTCCGAAGGTGGCGGAGGCGCTGCGGATTACGCCTCGGGTGACGGGGACGCTGGACCAGGCGGGCGCGAGCAACATTGGGTTGATTCAGTATGCGATTAGCTGCCTTGAGCTGGGGCAGGCGAACTACATCGCGATTTCGTACGGGGACAATCCGCGGAGTGGGACGCGGTCGACGTATGCGAAGCCTCGGGGGGATGACGCGATCTCGGGGGTGTTCGGGGCGCCATCGAGCTACGCGATGATCGCGCGGCGGCACATGTACGAGTACGGGACGACGCACGAGCAGCTTGCGAATGTGGCGATGACGCATCGGCACCACGCGAGCATGAATCCGAA
>JABIST010000147.1 GCA_018700215.1 Dehalococcoidia bacterium
GCAGACGGGGTGGACTACCTGGACGGGCTGGATGAGGCTCCCGAGGTGGTGTACCTGGATCCGATGTTTCCAGCACGGCGGAAGTCGGCGTTGCCGGGCCGGGAGTTGCAGGCGTTGGCGCGGGTGGCGGGTCACGGTGAGACCAGGGAGGCGGAGAGGCTTCTGGAGACGGCACTGGCGTCAGGTGCTCGGCGAGTGGTGGTGAAACGTGGGGACGATGGTGCAGCGCTGGCGACGCCCGACGGACGCGGAGCAGACGTGCAGTTCCAGGGGCGAACGGTGCGGTTTGATGTCTATCTCCGGTCTGGGCAGCAGGGTGGGCGAGTGCCGGATGAGGTTGGCGCTTAGCTAGTCCCGGATACCGAGGCGATCAGGCTGATCATGGCGCTCGATTCCCGGAGGGAGTTCATAGTTTCCTGCTTCGATGGTCTGGTCAGTGAGAGAGAGTGATTCAAGCGTCCACTTGCTGAGTTCGCCGGAGAGTGCGTGCTGGGCGTTGGTCCAAGGGATGTGTAACGGGCAGGCCCGTTCCCAATCGCAGGGACCGCCGCGGAGGACGCACGCGCTGAGTTCGACTGGGCCCTCTGCACCGACGACGATTTCGAGCAGGGTGATCTCCGAGGGTTCGCGCGAGAGGGTGTACCCGCCATCCGGACCTGAGACGGCCTTCAGGAGTCCTGCGCGTACGAGATTCGCCAGAATCTGTGGGATATAGCGGACGGGAATGTCCATTGTGGCCGCGATTTCGCGCGCTTTACGCCGCCGCTGTCCGTGGTAACGGGCGACATCGATTGCGGCGCGAACGGAATAATCGCCCTTGCGACCGAGTGTGACCTGCATTGTCTGCTCCCATCTCAACGTTTCTCTACCGTCATTAACGTTATCAACGATATTGTTTCGAGTTGATAACAAAACAGTTTCATTATTACTTGAGTGTTGGCGGTGAGGAAACAGTGATTATTTTCTGTACAGGAGTCGAAATCTGGTTTATCGCTCACAGATAGTTAGACGAGCTGTTACTACAAAGGTGCAAGGGCTAACTTCGGTTAATGTATCGACGTCCATTTACCACGTTCGACATGTCATGGGCGAAGGTCCTGGGTCCCACCCGCCTTCGTCCCTTGAAGCGACCGGTGTTCGATGCCGAAATGGTCACGAATGAGAACGATGTAGGTGTCATTCGCATTTACGCGGAACCAAGAGTTGAACGTGAATTCCGGACCGAGGCGAGGAGGCCCGAGTGACTGAAGAGCATGGAAGCGCGACGGAAAATGTCGTTAGTCGACGGAGATTCATTGAGGGGCTTGGACTCACAGCCGCGGGAGCCGCGGCCGGTGTGATCATCGGGGTGGCGATTCCTGTTGGTGGGGATGAAGAGGGAACCGACGACGGGCACGATGAAACCGCCGCGACTCCGGGCGGGACCCCGACGCCTGGCCAGCCCGGTGCAATTCCGGCGGTGGTGACGGCGCACCCGCGGGTGAAGGTTGCGACGCTCTCGGAGCTTTCGGATGGGGACGTGATCGACTTCAAGTACCCGTCGGAGCAGAGCGCAGTTTCGTTGGTGAAGCTGGGGCGCCGAGCGGACGGGGGGATTGGGCCGGACGGGGACGTGGTGGCGTTCGGGACGGACTGCACACACATGGGCTGCCCGCTGGCGGGGACGTTCAAGGTTGAGTACGGGATCCTGGGGCCGTGCGGCTGTCACTTCACGACGTTCGATCTTGGGCGACGCGGGAGCGTGGTACTGGGGCAGGCGACTGAGAATCTGCCGCAGATTCTGCTGGATCTGGATGGGGATGACATCTACGCGGTTGGGACTCTGGGAATCCTGTACGGGTTCCGCGACAACCTTGCCGATGCACCGATTGTTGAGGGGATTTAACCATGGCTGGGATGCCTGCAGAGAATCCAAAAACGAGAGTTCCGCTGCCGCCAGTGGACGCGAAGGTAACGACGACGGCGTGTGAATACTGCCCGGTGGCCTGTGGCTACAAGGTGTACACGTGGCCGGTAGGGACCGAGGGTGGTCCGAGTGCTTCCGAGAATGCGCTGGGGACCGACTTCCCCGCGCCGCTGCTCAGCGGTCGTTGGCCTTCGGCGAATATGCACAGCACAGTGACGATTGACGGGATCTTGCAGCACGTGATTGTGCTGCCAGACCCGGACGCGGAGCACGTGAACGTGGGCGGGAACCACAGCGTGCGTGGCGGCACGCTGGCGTTGAAGTTGTACCGCCCGGATGGCCCGACGCGTGATCGGTTGCAGCATCCGTTGCTGCGGGTGAACGGGACGTTGCAGACGATTTCGTGGGATGCGGCGATCGACATCATCGCGGAGATGATTGGTCACGTGGTGGAGAACCACGGCGAGCTGTCGATGGGGTTCAAGCACTATTCGTACGAATACTTCGAGAACAACTACCTGATCACGAAATTCGCGTATGAGGCGATCGGGACCCCGAACGTGGCACCTCACCACAACACGGGGCACGGGACAGACACGCCGGGCCTCGACGATTCTGGGGTCGATGCCTTCAGCGCGAGCTACGAGGACTACAAAGAGGCCGACGTGGCGATGATCATCGGCACGGACCCGTACGAGACGAAGACGGTCGCATTCACGCAGTGGTTGGCGCCCGGTGGGGCGAAGCTGATCCAGATGGATCCTCGGAAGACGTTCACGGCGGCGTATGCCGAGAAGAACGGCGGCGTGCATCTGCAGGTGCTGCCGGGGACTGACGCGTGGGCGATTGGTGCGATTGCTCGCTACATCTTGGAGCAGGGTTGGGAAGACTCGGAGTTCATTGAGAACTACGTGGTGCACGACCGGACTGAGATCGATGAGGATTCAGCGTGGCGCCGGCGTCGCTTTGGCCTGACGTATGCCGAGTGGCAGGAGGGGGTGCTGAACAACCCCGAGTTGACGCTTGAGGAGGCAGCGAAAATCACGACGGTCCCGGTGGAGAAGCTGCGGTTTGCGGCGGAGCTGCTGGCGAAGCCGGTGGACGGTGCGATGCCGAAGTCGATGTTGCTCTACGAAAAGGGGTTGTACTGGACTCACAACTACGAGAACACGGCGGTGCTGGGGAACCTCTCGGTGCTGATTGGTGCTCGTGGGCGGCCAGGCCGGGCGACGTCTCGGATGGGCGGGCACCAGCGTGGTGGCGCCTCGGGTGCGTCGTACCCGAAGGACAAGTCACCGACGGAGTTCGAGGGCAACAAGCTGGAGATGGATTGCGATCGGTGGACGGCCGAGGGCAAGACTCGGATGGTCTGGTCGATTGGCAATGACTGGATCAACGGGTCTGGTGCTTCGCAGTACATGGCGAGCCGGCTGCGCGAGATGACGCGAGAGATCGGGCCGCAGATCACTTCGGCGATTCCGGCGAATGCGATTGCGGCGCTGAAGGCGCGCGTAGATGCGGGCGGCATGTTCATTGTGCAGAGCGACATCTACACGAACGGGACGACTGAGGTTGCGGACCTGGTGTTGCCGGCGGCGACGTGGGGCGAGGAGGACTTCGCCCGGAACAACGCGGAGCGGCGGCTGCGTCTCTACGGCAAGTTCATGGATGCGCCGGGTGAGGCGAAGCCGGACTGGTGGGCGATTGCTCAGGTGGCGCAGAAGATGGGCTTTGAGGGCTACGACTTCAAGGATTCGAACGAGTTGTTGGAGGCGTACGCGCCGCTGTCTGGCGGCCGCAAGGACTTCAAACAGCTGGGCGAGTGGACGAAGTCCAAGGGCATCAAGCTCCACGACTGGCTGCGTGAGGCAGGCACCAGTGGGATTCAGACGCCGGTGGTGATCGAGAACGACGAGCCGACCGGCACGGACCGGTTGCATACGGACATGTCGTTCAAGGGCGGCAAGTCGCGGTTCGTGATCGTCGACTTCGATGCGATCAAGGAGCGTAACGAGCTGCTGGGGCCGAACGAGGACGAGGTGTGGGTGATCACGGGGCGGGTGAACCACTTGTGGCAGAGCCTGTACGACGATCTTCGGAAGCCTCACCTGATCCAGCGTTACCCGGTGGCGTTCCTGGAGATCAGTCCGCAGGACGCTGGGACCTGGGGGATCGAGAGCGGCGACATGGTGGCTGTTGAGAGCGACCGTGTTCGAACGCAGGACCTTCAGACGAGCTTCGGTGGATTCACGGCGACGGCGTATGTGACTGACGAGGTTGCGCCGGGGCAGGTGTTCTCGTTCTTCCATTACCCGGGTTCACCGGGGAACTCGGTGGTGACGGGTGATGCCGCATCGACACCGCAGAATCCACGTCAGCCGTTCAAGTTCGGACGCGGGAAGGTCACACGGATCGGTTCGACGAACCTAGCGGAGACGATGTCGTTCGTGCCTCGGAACATCGTGTAGCGAGGCTACTCGCGGGGAATCCGCCTGGTTGGCGTGGTCTGTGGTTCACAGGCGAACGTCAGCGGCGGATTCCCTGAAGATCCCTTGTGAGGTTCCGGGCACAGGGCCGAGGATCTTCGAGAGTTGGGAGCGGGTGCGGCGAATGGCAGAACAGCTCGATCGAATTCCAGTGGTGCGCGTGTCGGGGACCGGCCGGAATGTCGGCAAGACGACGCTGGTGACGCACTTGATTTCATGGCTGTCAGCGCGCGGTTATCGCGTGTCGGCGGTGAAGCGGACGCATCATTCGGTGCCACTAGACCGAGCTGGTTCGGATACGGATCAGATGGCGGAGGCCGGCGCGAATCGGGTGGCATTTGTTGGCCCTGACGGCGTGGTTGAGCGCTCCGGACCGGCACCACTGGAAGAGGTAGTGGCGCGGCTGAGCGCAGATGCGGACGTGGTTGTCGTCGAGGGGAACCGGGACGAATCGCTGGGTGTGCAGCTTCATTTGATGGGAGCACCACCGGCACAGGTAGCGATGCGTGCGGGTGATGGGAAGTTTGAGCGATCAGTTTCTGCGGATGATCTCGCCGAGATTGGTGAGTTCATCGAGCAGGCATTGCTGGTGCCGCTGCCGACGTAGGAGTGAGTGCCGGCAGGGCCGGCAAGGAGAAGCCCTTTGAGGCGCCCGGAGCATGCGATGCGTGGTCCGGGCGTTTTTCGTGATGCAGGATGGAGGTTGCGGGGACACGGAAGAGGACGTTGATAGTGTTGGTGCTCGGGCCGTTGCTGGCTGTGTTCGTGCTGGCGGTGGTGGGGTTGTATCGGCTGTTGGCGGGGACGTTCGCGCCGTGGCCGCTGGATGTTCGTCGATTGGTGCTGGCGGGGGCCGTCGCGGTGGTGGTGGTGGGGTTTGGGATTCAGTTGGTTCCGTACGGGCGTGCGCATTCGAATCCGCCGGTGACGGGTGAACCTGCCTGGGATTCACCGCGGACAGAGGAGTTGGTTCGGCGTGCGTGCTTCGACTGTCACAGCAA
>JABIST010000036.1 GCA_018700215.1 Dehalococcoidia bacterium
GGGGGGCGACATCGAGCTCGGTACACGAATCTTGACGAGCAGTTCACTCGTCTCTGCGTCAATCATCGGAAGACCGGAGGTACGGCTTTAGGGGTGCGTCGGGTTGAATCGACGGGGAAACGCTGAGACGGAACCGCCATCAGGAAATTCGGGTATTTCCAGTTCAAACGTCAGTCTGGTGACAGAAACACCGTGTTTCCCCGGTGCATCTCTTCCCGCGCTTCGTCGAGCCTTAACTCGGACGTCAACGCATTCCGCTGGAAGGACCCGCCGTGGGTTTGATTGATCGATTTCGATCTCATGATCCGCAGGACGAACCACGCTCCCTCAGTGACGCAGGCAGCATTCGTCGTGCGCTCTGGCTGGAGCAGTTCTCAGTCCACTACCAACCCGTCGTGGACGTCCAGAGCGGCAAACTCGTCGGTATGGAAGCGTTCGTCCGTTGGGAGCACCCCAACGTCGGCCTCATCTCAGCCCAGGACTTCGTCCCCGCCGCCCAGCGCGCCGGACTCATGCTGCCCCTGGACATCGATACCCTCCGCGCTGCCACCGCCTTTCGACGCCACCTCAACATCGGCTCGGAACAGATGCGCGTCACGCTCAACCTCAGCGTCGATGAACTCGTTCACCCCGACCTGATCGACACCGTCCAGAAGATCCTCGATGAGACCGGCCTTCCCGCCGAGCTGATCGACATCGAACTCGCAGAAACCGCACTCACCCTCGATGAAGAGCGAGCCTCGGAGGCCATCCGCCGCCTCCACGACCTCGGCGTCACCATCGCCATCGACGACTTCGCTTCCGCTGACCAGCACTCCGAGTTGATCCGACAGCTTCCGATCGACCAGGCGAAAGTCGACTTCTCCATCCTCCCCCCCGCCCTCACCGGTGCCGAAGCCGAAGACGTGCTGGCGATCAGACGACACGGCGAGCGCCGACGCGCCGGCCATGCTGCCATCGAGCGAGCAATCCAGCAGGCCCGCACATGGGGTCTGGACGTCACCGCAAAGCGTATCGAAACCATCGAACACCTCACCCTGCTCCGTCAGTTCGGTATCTCGCGCGCCCAGGGCTACGTACTCGGACGACCGGTATCTGAATCGGAGTTCGGTGAGTTCGCATCGAAGCTGCGAAAGATCGCCTGAATGCAGGAGAACGTTGTGACCGCTACCACCGCCCGAATTCAGCAAGCCTCCCCGTCGCTGCGCATGCGCATCACGCTGTTGGGCCTCCTCGGCATCTGCCTCCTCGGCCTGGTCCTGCCCGCCAGCTCAGCCGCTCAGACCCCGGATTCCCCCGTGCGGATCATCGATGTTGCGCATGACCCCGGCGGACCAATGACCGTCACCTTCGAAGCAGCCACATCCAGCCTCGGCTCGCTTGAGGTAGTCATCGATGGCGCACCGGTCGACTTCGAACTCACATCCACCGCCACCACGCCGAAGATCGTCCTCGCCATTGAGAACAGTGCCAGCCTCAACAGCGGCCACCTCGCCCAGCTCCAGACCTCGGTCCTGAGCCTCTTCGACGCGACCAACGGCAACGTCGATCTCTCGATCGTCGCCTACGGCGGCGGCACCCAGGTCGCTCTGCCCTTCACCTCCGATCGCGACACCATCTCTTCGACGATCGCCGGTCTCAGCACCGTCGGTGGATCCGCCCTCTTCTCAGGCGTAACGACTGCCGCGGAACTGGCCACCGAGGCCGATGGCGATGCAATCATCGTCCTCGTCACCTACGGCTGGGACTGGGGCGCTCTCTCCACGGACTCGCGCGAGGCCAGCCTCGCAGCCATCGAAGTCAGCGGCGCGCCCGTCTACGTGCAATCAATGGTGCTGTTCGGCGAAGACACCGCCTATCTGAGCGCCCTCTCCACTGACGGCGTCATCCACAACCTCACGCAGCTCGCATCACTCCCCAACGCCGCCAGCCTCCTCGGGAGTGATACGTCTGCAACTCAGCACACCATCCAGATCGAAAGCTCCGCGCTACTGCTCGGCAAGCATCAGCTCACGCTGACCACGAACGGCGCTACTGACAGTCTGACCGTCCAGGACGAAGGACTGATCACCGTCACGCCGCCTCAATCCTCCACCGATGGCTCCCCGATCCCCGTTGGCATCTCCGTCAACGACGAACTCGCCGCCACCACCCTCACAGCCTCCCTCAATGGCGAAACGCTGGCGTTCACCGCAAACGGCTCCCTGCAACTAGACCCATGGCAGTTCGCCCCCGGTGACATGCCTCTCGAGGTCAGCGCACTCCTCGGCGAACTCACCCTCGCCACCGCGAGCACCAGCCTCACAGTCCCGTCTCTCACGCCCGTGATCACCACCGAAGCCGCTTCCGAGGGCGTAATCGTTGCGACAGTCCGCTCACAGCCCGGCACGGTCAGCGCACTGGTCGCAATCGTCGACGGCGAGGTACTTACCACCAGCTCCACCGGCACCATCGAGGTCGGACTCCCCTCCGCGGGTGTTGTCTCAATCGAGGCGATGGCAACAGACGGTGTCGCACTCAGCTCAGTGGTGCTCACGGTCGACCCGCCCCCAACCGCCAGCATCACCAGTGGATCCAGCACGAACCTACTGCCTGTCGCGCTCGCCGGCGGCCTGTTCGCCCTTGCCATGTTTGGCCTACTGGCGGTCATCTGGCGGCGACGACAGAGCACGCCCACAGCCCCAATCCTCGAAACGGTGCCTGACGAAACCACGCAGCCGGTCGTCCAGACCCCACCAACCACCCACATGCCCGTGGAACTGCATCCCGTCGGGAACTGGGAACTCGTTTGGAAACGCCACGGCCACGACGAACAACGTCTAGCGGTTGGGCCAGGCGCGATCTCGGTCGGCGCCTCACCCCTCTGCGACATCACGCTCAGCGACGGCGACGTCCGCTTTGTCCATGCCGTCATCGGCCCAGACGGTCCGCAGCTTCGAATCCACCGATTCGGCCCCGTTGCCCTGGACGGCCACCCGCTGCGAGAGGAAGACAGCGTCCTAGCCCTCGGCACCACACTCGCCATCGGTAACGTGCTCGTCACCATCGGTAGCCTCGGCGCCCACTCCTACAACGGCTCTGCCGCCGCCTGAAGCCGCTCGACGCAATCGAGGTCCTTCGCGCGCCCCACACCATTGTCTGAGGCGATAGCCGCTGACCGGAGAAGCCGCAATCGCCGCCATGGTGATGAGGTAGGCCCTGCACCGCCACCTGCGGTGCAGTCGAGCCACGGTTGGCGTGACCACAAGCCCCACCGGTCCCCCGCGCCAGAAACAGACAGGCCACCCAATTGGGTGGCCTGTCTGTTTCTGGTTAGCTTCCGAGGTCAGCCCTACTCAGCCAGCCGCACGACCGGATTTGCGTTCTGCATCAGCGTCCCGGACTGAATCGTCAGCCCCGTGCCACCCACCGACACGTTCTGCCCAACCAGGCTGCCCTGGAATGTGTGGTTTGATTGCCCCTGAAAATCGATATCCCCGTTGGGCGCGTAGATGATGCCCTGGTAGGTTCCGCCAGCCGCCGACACGTTGATCTGCGTCGGTCCGGTCGACTCCTCCGAGTAGAAAAGGATTCCGCTCGGGTGGTACGCCGTCAGATTGTGATCGCTGCCGGAAATCGAGATGCCACCCATTGCCGCGAACGTCACGTTGCCCACGATGTCGTCACCAATCAACGTCACGCTGTTCCCAAAGCAGTACACGCCGGATACCAACTGCGTCTTCGCGGCGTTGATCCACACCTCATTGCGTGACTTCAGGTTGATCGGGTTCGGGTAGCTGAAATCGCACGGCGCAAACGAGGCGTAGGTGACCGATGCCACCTCAGACGGCACCTCGCGCGCACCCGTCTTCTTCGGATCATGGGCATAAGTTGTGCTTGACCCACCGTCCGCGAAGTCACACGAGTACGTCACCGACGGATCGAACGTGTGATCGCTCCCACCCACGGAGACATTGCTGTTCGCGTGGAC
>JABIST010000198.1 GCA_018700215.1 Dehalococcoidia bacterium
ACCACCCGCCCTCCGTCTCAGAACGCTCGAGCCGCAGCCACAATCGATAGCTCCGCGCCGTCTCCGGATGGAGCACCAGCGCCATCGCATACGGGTTCTCAGTCAGATTCTTCTTCGTCTTGCTCAGAAACTGGTTCGAAATGCCCACTCGCTCTTCGTCCAGGTAATGGAGCTGACTAACAAAAACCACGTTCGGCACGCCATCGGCGGAACTCGTCGCAACGGTCGCCGGCGCCAGTCCCTCGAACGCCGCACGGATCTCCACAAGCGTCGGTTCACTCATTCGCCCTCGCTCAACAACTCCCCGGCGCCCGCACCAGGCGTCTGCCGGAACACCTGCTGAACTCCCACCACCAGCGCCACCACCGGCCAGTAGTGAGCGTGTCGGAGTTCGTCAGTGAACCCAATCGTCGCCGTCTCGGAAAGAAACGCCTCGCGATACATCTCAACAATCGGCCGATCACTCTCCCGGCCATCGCGCGTTCCCAGCAACTCCCCCTTGAGTTGGTACGCCTCATACGTGGTCGGCAAGCTACACGTCACCGCCACACGCCGATTTGCCTTCAGATTCGAAAGCGTGCGATCTGCATGCGCTGTCGGGATAAACACCGTCAACGTCCGGTCGTCGGGTTGCGGAATCAGCCCCCATGCACGCGCAATTTCGGGCCGCCCATCCGAACCCGCTGTCCCCACCACGGCGGCCACACCCAGCCGCAAGAAACTGGCCAGTTCCCCGCTCAACGCACCCTCAGAGTCAGCAGTCCGCTCAATCATCATGAACTTTTCGTGATCGCTTAGGGATTCGATAGCAAGAGCCCGGCCAATTGGAATTGTAGCGTCAGAGACAACGCCGGAGGCTCCCGCCCCCACGCGTTCGTAATGGAGGTCCCCCGTGCAAGACGCAGTCCAGGTCGCACCCCAGACCTATGCCTTCACCGCCCACATGCCGGTCCCGAACATCGGCGTGCTACCGGTCAACTCATACCTGATCCAGGGCGACGAACCGACCCTGATCGACACCAATATGGAGGTCGAACGCGACGACTACCTTAAGAACCTTTGGTCGCTCGTCGACCCGGACGAGCTTCGCTGGATCGTCATCACCCACGATGACAACGACCACGCCGGAAACCTCCGCGCCGTGATGGAGGCAGCCCCGAACGCCAAAGTCGCCTTCAACTGGCTCGCCAAGGCCCGCATCGACGATCACTGGGACATTCCGATGGACCGAGTCTTCTTCCTCAACCCCGGCCAGAGCCTGCGCACCGCCGATCGTGAACTCGTCACCGTCCGGCCGCCCATCTTCGACAGCCCCGCCAGCCTCGGCATCTATGACTCCGCCACCGGCACCTTCTTCGGCGGCGACTCCTTCGGCTCGATCATCCCCGAACCCGTCGAGAACGTCGCCGACGTCTCGCAGCAGGCCTACGAGGACGGCTTCCGCCTCTTCAACAGCCTGCTCAGCCCCTGGACCCAGCTCGTCGACCAGCAAAAGTTCGATGCCACCATCGAGGCCGTCGCCCGCTTCAAGCCCAAGACAATCCTCAGCGGCCACGGCCCCACCGCCGAAGGCATGTCAGACCAGCTCATGCAGCTTATGAGCACCATCCCCCAGGTCGAACCCTTCGTCGGCCCGGACCAGGCCGCCGTCGAAGCAATCCTGGCGCAGTTCGAGGCCTGACCCACAGCGCCCACAGGCGAACAACCAACCCAAATCCTCTGCTAGAGAATCGAGATTCAGCATGCGCTTTATGTCTTATCAATCACGACCGATTCGTGCCCTGTTCGCCGCCCTCATCGGCGTTGCACTCCTCACCGTCGCCGCCTGCTCCAGCGATGACGAACCTGAGGCCAACGCCCTCACCATCGCCGGCACCGAGTTCGGCTTCAAAGTGACCGAGGGAGCCCTCTCCCCCGGCACCAACAACATCACCTTCGTCAACGATGGCGGCCAGGTGCACCACCTCCAGCTCGTCCAACTCCTCGAGGGCTTCCCCGCTTGGATGCACTTCGCCGGCGGCGTCGGCCAGGTCGCACCCGGGGGCAGCGGCACCGTCATCGCGGATGTCGCGGAGGGCAACTACGTCTTCCTCTGCTTCGTCCCGGACACGGACGGCGCACCCCACTTCGCCAAAGGCATGATCGCCGCGGTCTCCACCGAAGGTGAAGCCTCCGAGGCCCACATCCCCGATGCCACGGTCACACTCAACGCAGTCGACTACGGTTTCGAAGCACCCGCCTCGCTCAAAGCTGGCGAAGACATCGTCATCGAGCTGACGAATAATGGCACCGAACTCCACGAGGTCAACCTCGTCCAGCTCGCGCCCAACACCACCGTCGCGGACTTCCTCGCCGGTCTCTCGCCCGACGCCACCGAGCCGCCACCGGGCCTCCCCATCGGCGGCATCCAGGGCATCCTCCCCGGCGAGTCTCAGCGAGCGACGCTCAACCTGGCAGCCGGCAACTACGCCCTCATCTGCTACATCCCCAATGCCGAAGGCGCCCCCCACTTCGCGCTCGGCATGGCGACCGCCCTCGAGGTCACCGAGTAGCACTCGCGCCCCGAACCATCGCAAGAGGCCCGCTCCGATCGGAGCGGGCCCCTTGCGATCTGCGTGCTACACCACCGACGTCATCGGCACCCGCCCGCTCCCAATCGCCCGCGAAACACCCACATTCTGCGCCGCCCACGGCAACCACATCGCGTCTCGCTGCTGCTGATACACCCCCAGCGCCTCCGGAAAAGAGACATCGCCGGACAACGCCGCATCCACCGCCGGCGCCAGCAACATCGCCTCCGTGAACGCCTTCGAAATCCCCAGCCCCAGCGTTGGATCGACGTGTGCCCCTGCGTCCCCCACCAGCGCCCAACCCGCCCCGAATGGCCGACGGAAATACTGTGGTAGGTCTGCCGCTCCCTGGAACGGCTCCTCTCGCTTCGCGGCCCGCAGCGCGTCGGTGAACTGAGGCGTGGCTGCCTGAATCGCGGAGAAGAACGCCTCTTCAACTTGTTGGCGCGCCTCTGGGAAATCCGAAACCGGTCGCTCAACCGCCACACAGACCTGCGCATCGTTCGTCGGGAACATGATCACCACAGCGCCCGGCACCAGATGAAACTCCGTCTGCTCCAACGGGAACCCGCTGAAGTACGAGTAGTAGCCGCACACCAGCGACTCCACCTCCTCGTACGACTCAGTCTCCACCAACCGCGCGATCCGCGAGTGCGGCCCATCCGCGCCGATCACAATCCGCGCCTCCTCCGTCACCGTCTCTCCCGAGGCGTCCCGGCCCACGATGCCCGTCACCCGACCGTCTGAGTCGTGGGTCAGCTCGCTCACCGAGAACCCCTGCCGCACCTCCGCCCCAGCACCCACCGCCGCATCGACCAAGATCGCGTCCAACACCGTCCGACGCGGGCACAACTGGAACCCCGGCGACACCTCGGTCGCCTCAAACTCTTCCACGCCGGGCTCGCCCATGATCGTCCGCGCACTCCGCAGAATCTTCGGACAGCCCGTATCCAGCACCCGGTCCAGCAGCCCCCACACGGCCAGCATCGCCACGCCCTCCTCGCGGATCAGGTGCGTCGACATCGT
>JABIST010000193.1 GCA_018700215.1 Dehalococcoidia bacterium
CGCCCCTCCCTCATCCGGTTCACCGCTCCCATCCCTCCTAGACGCGACGCCCGCGAATCAACCCCGTTGGGCTGCGGGCCTTTCGATGTGAAACTCATGCCCCATCCCCACCAACCGAGCCCCCTTGGGGCCGAAGGAAGCCGCGACCGATCATCAGCATGTCGGGATCGCTCCACGTCACCTGCTCCGGCACCATCATCTGCGCCAACGCATTCGTCGCCGCCTTCGTCGCGGCCACCGAGTACGGGTCCATCGCCAGCAGCCGATCCGCCGTCGTCAGTGCTCGCGGCATCAGCTCCCCGTCCTCCACCACGTGATTCACGAACCCCCACCGCTCCGCATCTTCCGATGAGAAGCGCTCGCACAGCATCACCAGCTCCTTCGTCCGAGCTGGCCCCAGCTCCCGCATCAGTCGAGGTAAAGCGTTCCACGTCAGCGGAATATCCAGCTCCACCTCCGGGATCGAGAACCACGCCGACCTCGCCGCAATCCGAATATCGAGGCACGCCGCGAACACCACCGCGCCCCCAATCGTCAGCCCGTTGAACGCCCCAATCGTCACCTGTGGCAACCCCTCCAGCGCCGACGACGTCCGGTTCCCCATCCCCGACGCAATCCGCGCCGCCGCCGCCTCCGACGCGACCGTCCGAGCACCCCCCGCGCTCCGTGACTCCGCGCCGGTAGGCGCATTATCTGAAGTACGGCCGATGTTCGGCGCACTCCCGAGGTCTGCCCCCGCCGAAAACGCCCGACCGTTCCCAGTCAGAATCACCACCCGCGCCTCGCCATCCGTCGACAGCTCGTGGCACAAGTCCTGTAACTCCTGGTGCATCTCGTTGTTGATCGCGTTCAGCTTCTCCGGCCGGTTCAGCCGCACAATCACCAGCCCCGGCCGCTCCGCCGGTCGCTCCACCTCAATCGTCTGCATACGGGCACCCCTCAGGTTTCACGGGACTCAGGCAGGTCAACGCGGACTATATCGCGCGGCGCCGCACGGACAGGAGTACGCTGCACTTGATAGAGCACTGCCCGGACGAGCGCACCGCTCGAACTGCGCGGCTCAAGGGGGTCTACATGGTCAGCATGATTCGCAATCTCTTCGGCGGCGGCGGTTCTAAGGTCGCAATCGATCCCGTCTGCGGTATGGAAGTGAACCCAAGGAACCCGTCCGGTGGCGACCTCGTTCACGAAGAGACCCGCTACTTCTTCTGTGGCAAAGGCTGTCGCCTCGAATTCCAGGAAGACCCCGCCGGCTACCTCTCCGGCGAAAAGAAGATGGAGATGTAGCGAGCCCCCCGGCTACCTACTCCCGCCACTCTCCGAGTTGCCTCTGAAAGCCCCGTCGCGCGCTCGCCTGCTCGCGGGCTGCGCGCTGCTACTTGCGGCCGCCCTCGCGCTCGCCTGCAACACCCAGCCCGCCACCTGCGACGAACTCCCCCTCTCCGCCGAAACCTCCGAGCAGCTAGCAACCGCCGCCACCGCCGTCGACTTCGCCCCCCAACTCCCCTGCTCCTACCGCAATGACCTCGAGGTCACTCGCATCTTCGACAACAGCGTCGGCTCCGTCCCCCGCATCAACTTTCTCGTCGAACGCGACGACCAGCGCACCTTCATCTACAGCCAGACCAAAGGCGAAGTCCCCTTCGTCGCCATCCCCCGCAGCACCCACAACATCGCCACCTCAGCCACCACCGCCGCCGGTGACTCCGTCACCGCGTCCGGCTTCGCCGGCCCAACCGCCGGCGAAGCCGGCGGCGGCGACACCATCGCCTACCTCCGATGGCGCACCGACGGCATCACCCACGAACTCGCCGCCATCCTCACCCCCTGGTTCGACGAACCCGACGCCCTCCAAACCGCCGCCGCCCTCATCTCCACCCGCTAATCCGCGCTCTCCCCGTCTCCAGCCAGCGCCTGCTTCACCAACTTCTTGGGCGCCACCGCGCAGTAGCTCTCCTCGATCAAATCGAACAGCAGATCCAGCGGTACATCCCCCGCCCGCTCGAACTCCATCGTCACCCACCCGCTACGCCCCAGCCCGTGGCTCATCGGCGTCGCCCACTCTTCGAGCAGCATCGCCTCCCCCGACTCCGGCAACTTCACCGTCAGCGACGCGCACCCCGCATCGCGATGTTCGAGGAACACGAACAACTTCTTCCGCACCTTCACCACCGGAAAGTCCCACGGGTGATCCACCCACGTTTCGGGAAACCCCAGCGCGAACGCCATCAACTCTTGTTGAATCGCTTCGCAGTCATCGCTCGCCATCGCATCACGCCTCGGCTACAGGCCCGAAGGGCCCTTCAACCCCGGAACGGGGCTCGCGCGCATCCTACCCCCGAGGCGACCCGAACCTCCGAGGTCAGTGGCCAGCTTCCTCGATCGCCGTCAACGCGTCGCTCACCGTCCCCGTAAACGCCGGCGCTCGCTGCTCCAGGAACGACAGAATCCCCTCGCGACCATCCGCCGACCCTCGCGTCGCCCGCGTCAACTCCGACTCCAGCTCCGCCACCTCCGAGGGATCAGCCACCGACAACCCGCCCCACACCAGCCGACGAATAATCGCAATCGAAACCGCCGAGGTCTGCGTGGCAATCTGCTCCGCAATCTCCCGTGCCCGGTCCATCAAGTCCTCCGGGTCCACCACCTCACTCACCAGCCCCCCGGCCAGCGCCTCATCAGCCCCAAACACCCGACCCGAGTACATCCACTCCAGCGCCTTCGACACCCCCACCACCCGAGGCAAGAACCAGCTCGACGCCGACTCCGGCGGAATCCCTCGCTGCGAATACACAAACCCGAACCGCCCCGCCGTCGAACAGATCCGCACATCCATCGCCAGCGTCGAAGACACCCCGAACCCAACCGCAGCCCCATTGATCGCCGCAATCACCGGCTTCGGATACTCAAACAGATCCAGCACGATCGAATTCGGCGACCCAGTCGAGGGCCTTGCTACTTCGTCCGCCGACGCCTCCCGAGGTCCCGCCGACATATCCGACCCAGCGCAGAAAGCCCGCCCCGCCCCCGTCACAATCACCGCCCGCACGTCGTCATCTTCGCGGGCCAGTCGCAACGCCTCCCGCAACTCCTCCGTCATCAGCGGCGTCTGCGCGTTCAGCTTCTCCGGCCGGTACAGCGTGATCGTCGCGATCCGCTCCTCGACGTCGTACATGATCTCTTCGAAGTTCATCGAACACCTCTCACCGCAGGTCGCTCAGCAGACCGCCTCCCGCCGCCGCATCATCGCGCGGATCGCGAGAACGATCACCGCCCGACCCCAAAAGCAACAGCGAGCCCCGCCCGAAGACGGAACTCGCTGCAACAGACGCGAAGCGCGCACCGAGCCCGGAACGGGCCTAGTTGGTGGCCAAATCTCTGGTGAGCTTGTCGAACGCCTGGTTCCAGCCGCCGCCTGCGCCTGCGGCCCAGTCCTCGCTCGGGAACCCCGCCTGGTTCATCGTCATCTTCGTCTTCCCGCCGTCGACATCCTCGAGGGTCACCGACACGATCGTCTCCAGCGGCGTCCCCTCCGGCATCCCCATCGCCGACGCCGGTACCGCATTCCCTTCCGCATCCGCCGGCGCCTCCGTCGCGACGAACCGCTCCAGCGGCACAATCTCCCGATACACCCCCGACGTGTAGTACTCGCCCCCGTCCGGCGACCGCATCCCGATCCGACGCTGCCCGCCCACCTGCAAGTCGATCTCGCACACGTGCGCGCTCATCCCCTCTGGCCCGTACCAGCGCATGAAATGCTCCGGCTCCGTCCACGCCCGCCACACCAGCTCCCGAGGCGCATCGAACACTCGCTCGATCGTCACCCCCTCCTCTGCCG
>JABIST010000035.1 GCA_018700215.1 Dehalococcoidia bacterium
CCCTCGGGCGGTTCGATCTTAATCACTCGTGCACCGGCATCGGCGAGCAGGCGACCGCAGTAAGCGAGCGCTTCGCCCGCGCCGACCTCGATGACGGTGAGTTCGGACAGGACTGGAGTCAGAGGGCGCCTCCACTGGGTGTGAGGGCGCATAGTACACGTGTGGTATCGGCGTGGGTGGGGAAGTTAAGGGGGGGAGTGGAGCGGGAGAAGGGATTCGGGAGAAGAGGAGCGGACGGGCCAGGTACGACACGTCCGACTTGCAAGCACCGTTCTCGGGCGTCTGAGGCCCAATCCTCAGACGGGGCCACACTGCCGTATCTGAAGATTAGCTGAAATTATGTGGCACCTGAGTATCGATTAAGATCGCCGGTTATGATTTCAAGATAACTACGTACTAAACGGATGATTCATATTGATCTGGATGAGAGGTGATGCATGTCCACTCTTGAAGGAATCGACGATCCGGTAGGTGCGTCACCAGGTACGCACCCGTGCAACATCAGGAGATGGCGGTGGCCGAGCTACGGCCTCTGGATGCTGATACCGCTTGCCATCGTGAGCCTGCTGTCGGCGTCCTGTGGTCCCGAGACGCCAGAGCCACCGACGGTTCCGCGCTTTCCATCGTTTGGAGAACTCCCGCCGTCCTGCGGGGGGAAGGATAATCTCCAACCGCCAGCCTGCTACGACGACACGCTGTTCGAGCTGAGCCAGGACTACCCGACGAGTGAGCCTGACAGCGATATCGACGACATTCTGAAAATCGCATACGACGAGGACGACGCATGGCTGGACTACATGGATGCGCTCCGTGCGTACATCTTCGAAGGCAATCTGGAGGTCGATTTTGTAGTTCAGGAAAACGCAGTTCGAACCTGGTACCACATGCCCTGGCAGCACTGGGGAAAAGCCGCACGGGAAGCGGTGCATGGGCTGACGCGGGAGGCGACATCCGAGGTGGGACAGCTTGCACCTGAACAGACCGAGACCTTCGATACATACGCGATCGGCTTCTACAACGCGCCAGGTGGGTACACGATCGGCCAAGTCTGGGCGGACAACGAAGATCCGCGGCCCGAGGCTGCCAGGTTTGCTCCCGGAACCGTGGTGGCGAAGTTGCTCTTTACCGAGGCCGATGAGAATCAGGTTCCTTACCTGACGAACCCGATTACGTGGGATGCCTGGGCGTATGAGGACTATCCGAAGCCAAAACGGGTACTGCGACCGCTACAGCTCATCCAGATGGATGTGATGGTGCGAGATCCGCGTCACGAGGAGACTGGCGGTTGGGTCTTCGCTACCTATATCTACAACGGGACGCTGACGGACCCGGAACCCTGGAATCGCCTGCGACCGCTGGGGCTCCAATGGGGAGACGACCCGGAGGTCATCGCCAGTAGCGCTTCAGGGGCAGTCAATCCGACACCAACTGAGACCAAAATCAATCCGAACCTTGCAGAGACACGGATCAATGCCGCAGAGACCGATAGTGGCGCGATCCCACCCCAACATCTTGGGTGGGATGGTCGGCTGGCAGGCGCGGTGGATAACTTTGCGTCGTCGTGCCAATCATGCCACGGTACGGCGGAGTGGCCAGTGGTCACGGCGCTGAACCCGTCGTTTACCACATTCGTTCCGAATGAGGACAAGAAAGGCCTGACGCCTGAGGAGGTCGTTACTCTGTATTACGCAAGGATGGGCGCAGATAAGTGGATGAACTGGTTCCAGAATCGCCCGTGGGGAGAGGCATGGGACCCGGAGCTTGCGGTGGATCTCGATTTTAGCCTGCAGATGCAGATCAGCATTCGGAACTTCTACGCGAGCCGCGCGGAGCAGCTGCGCGGCATCTTCATCATCGATGGCTACCCGAACGGCGTGAACAACACGGGGTTCGATCCCAGCGACTTACAGGACCGTGGGAACGAGTACCAAGCACCGGACTGACAGCTTGTTGGTCTGGGTATGCCGTTTTGAGCTATTAGGCCGTACCTGACCACGAACGAGAGGGCGACTGGGCCGACGCGGTGCTGGCGAGCGCTGATTGGATCTCGGCGGAAGAATCGTTGCCCGGGGTGGCTTCACCAGAGGGGGGGAGTGGAGCGGGAGAAGGGATTCGAACCCTCGGCATCCTGCTTGGAAGGCAGGCGCTCTACCCCTGAGCTACTCCCGCCGGGGTACGCCCTTAAGACGTATGCATCAGATTATCAGTCCGAGCGCGTGTCTCGTACCGGTGAAACTCCGAGTTGGTGTGACTTCAGATAGGCTAGCGTCTCTTCGGTCGGTGTCAGGTGGAGGTGTTGAGCGTGACGATGGTGGAAACGGTACTGGGGCCGGTGGATTCATCGGAGCTGGGCGTGACGCTGAGTCACGAGCACGTGCTGGTGGATGCCGGCAACGATGTGCGGCACTACCCGTGGATGTTCGACCTGGATGCGACGAAGCGGGTACTGGTCGCCGAGCTGCAGCAGGCGAAGGATGGCGGGATCGACTCGATCATCGATCTGTCGACGCCGGACCTCGGACGCAACGTGCGATTCGTGCAGGAGGTCGCACGCGAGGTTGGGATACACGTGGTGGTGGCGACGGGGATCTGGCGCGATGTACCTCGGTCATTCTGGGGGCGGGAGCCGGACGAGATTGCGGACATCTTTGTGCGAGAGATTGAGGTGGGGATCGACGACACGGAGATCAAGGCCGGGGCGATCAAGGTGGCGAACGACATGGGTGGCGTGACACCCGAGGGTGAGCTGGTGTTGCGGGGAGCGGCGCGAGCTTCGATTCGCACTGGCTGCCCGATCAGCACGCATCACTGGGCGCTCGAAGAGGTGGGGCGACAGCAGCTAGCAGTGTTCCTTGACGAGGGGGTGCCGCCGCACCAGGTGTGCATTGGGCACAGCGCGGACACGGACGATGTGGACTACCTGGAGGACCTGCTCAAGGCGGGGGTGTACCTGTCGCTGGACCGCTACCCGGGCAGCGCGAGCAGCTCGACGCCGTGGGAGACGCGGAACGCGACGGTGAAGGCGCTGATCGAGCGTGGGTGGGTGGAGCGGCTGATGCTGGGGCACGACTACGCTCCTCGGCCGGTGCGAGCGGGGGTTGAGGCGAGCCCGATGGACCCCACGCGGTACCTGTTCTTGTCACAGGTGGCGGTACCGGCGTTGCAGGCGGATGGGGTGACGGACGAGCAGATCGACATGATGCGGCGCGAGGTGCCCCGGCGGTTCCTCACGGGCGAGAACTGAGTTCAACGTAGCGCCGCAGCGGGCGGCGGAGAGGTGAGAAGTCATGGCGAGGCTTCCGTACCTGAACCAGGAGGATTTGGCGGAGGACGATCGGCGGCTGCTGGAGCGGCCAGCGAATCTGTTCCGGCAGCTTGTGCATCAACCAGACGGGTTCCGCAGTTACTCGCGGTTGGGACTCTGGATCCGCAATCAGAATGATCTCGATCCGCGGCTGAGAGAGCTGGCGATCATCCAGATCGGCTACATGACCGACTGCGCGTACGAGTACACACACCACATCAAGTTGGGCCTCGAGCAGTTCGGGCTGAGCGAGGACGACGTACGAGCGGTGGCAATCGAGAGCCGCGGCGATGCATCTGGCCTCGGAGATGTCGAGCGGGCGGTGTTGCGGCTGACACGGCAGGTGACGGACACGCTGGCGCCGACGGACGCGGCGTTCGAGGAGGTGCGTGAGCAGCTGGGCGACGCGACGCTGGTGGCGCTGCTGATGGCGGTGTCGTTCTACGCGATGACGGTGCGGCTGCTGTTCTCGCTGCAAGTCGATCTGGAGCCGGAGTACGCGCACTACCTGGAGGAATTTCCGCTGGGTGGTTGAGACGTTGGCCTTGGATACGAAACAGCCCCGGCGGGATGATCCTGCCGGGGCTGTTTGCTTCAGTCGAGTGCTTCCGAGCTAGGCGCTGACGTACTGCTCCAGGGCGACGGCGGCGCGACCGTTCTCGAATCGCTCGCCGAAACCGGCGACGCGGACGCGCTGCATGTACTCCTTGATCTGACGCCGTCGGACGGCGAGCAGCATCTTCTGGCCCTCTTCGACGGACGCCTTATCAGCGCCGCCTCCCATGAGGATGGAGATGGCCGTGTTGGAGTCCGTTCCGCGGACGACCGGATTCTGCGGGTCCGCGGCCGCGGTCAGGCCCAGCTCGATTTCGTCGAGGTAACCGTGAATCTCGGCGCTGCGCTCCGGGTCTGTCTGCGACAGGTACTGGAGGTGCATGACGCCGAAAGCGACGTGGCGGGACTCGTCCGATGCGGCGAGGCGGTACATGGCCTTCTCGGCGTCGTTGTAGCTCATCAGCTCGCCCATGCGGAAGAGCGAGAGCACGGAGCCTTCGCCGGAGATGTGGAGTCGTGCCGACATCTCGGTGAAGTCGCGGGCTGAGTCGATGACACCGCCTGCGGCGCCTGCGCGGTTGAGCTGGCCCATGAGGCCGCCGCCGTTTGCGAGCGCGCGCTTGCGGAAGACGTCCAGGTGACGTGCTTCGTCCATGATCTGGGAGATCAGGTACATGCGGGGCTCGTAGTAGTCCGGCGTGGTGTAGGCGATCCACTTGCCCGGGACATCACCAGCGACGAACTCAACCTCTGTGAGGAAGGTCGTGAGCTGGCATTCGGCACGCTCGATCTCGTCAGGCAGCGCTTCGAGGGTGTGCCACGGGATGTCGGTGGACGACGACCACTGGCGCTGGACGGCCTCTTCGTAGAGCTGGGCGCCGTTGCGCAACCACACATCGGACTTGGTGCGGACGGGGTAGTTGCCGACACGCGGCGCCTCGGCACGCTTGAGGGCACCACGTGGGCGACCGGTCATGTTGTCGCTGAAGTCGGGCGTCTGGTCGAACGGGCCGGAGTCGGCGTTCTGGAGGAGGAAGCCGCCGTTTTCCTCGGTACCGATGTCTGGCGTTGAGCCGAAGGTCTCGCGCTGCTGGAGCCAGTCCAGCTTGTAGCCGCGTTCGCGACCGTGGTCGAGGAGCGCCTGGTACGGCGAAGCCTCCGCTGCGTCTTGGTCGGTATCTGGTCGAGTCTCGATCGCCATCAGTGCTCCCTCGGGTTCGTCGCGGGCCGCCATCTGTCCGCTCAGCGGGAATCGTATCCCGAGACATCACGACCGTAAACAGTTTAGCTGCTCCCACTATGTTTCACCAATAGGCTCCGCGAGCTGACAACGCTGTCCACCCTCAATCCTGGGCAGCGGATCGGCGACCCGCGCGATGACAGTTCGGCCGGGTGCGAGGACCGGCGCAGCGCGATCAATTCGGTCGAGTGCCTGCTTACGCACTGGCGATTCGGTCCAGTGCCTGTTTACGCACTGGTCTCGTGAACGGGTTCCCGGGTGTAGGGTAATAGTGAATCGACCGTGGACCCGGGCCGGTACTGGAGGCCCAGTGGAACGGATCATTTTCTTCGGGTTACTCGTGGTTGCGGCGCTGACCGTGCTGGGCTTCACGCTACGACTACACCCCACCCGACGTCTCGCCTTCTTGCGCGAAGCCGTGATCATCATTTCCGCGTACTTCATCTATTTCCTGATCCGGAGCCTGACGGAGGGGCGCGCGGATGAGGCGATCCAGCGCGCGCTGGCATTGGAGGATGTAGAGCGCTGGCTGGGGATTGGTGTGGAGGCCGCTGTTCAAGGCTTGATTATCGAGCACGACTGGCTCGTGGCCCTTGCGAACTGGATTTACATCGGACTGCACTGGCCGCTGATCGCTGCGATTGCACTGTGGCTCTACCACGAGCACACGGAGCGATATTTCACCTATCGGAACGCGATACTGCTCTCCGGGTTGGTCGGCCTGATCATCTTCGCGACGCTGCCGATGGCTCCACCACGCCTCGCTGACCCGGAGTTGATCGACACGGTGGTGGAGCGGAGCAACTCTTACCGACTGATGCAGCCGCCGGCGCTGACGAACCAGTACGCAGCGATGCCGAGCCTGCATCTGGGCTGGAACTTGCTGATGAGCATCGCGCTGGTTCGAGAGTCACGACACGTGCTGTTGCAGGTGATTGGGTGGGGGACGCCGGTGCTGATGTTCCTGGCGATGGTGATGACGGCGAACCACTACGTTCTCGACGGAGTGGCCGGTGCCGCGATTGTGCTTGTCGCGCTGCTGGCGATCGATCGGCTGTTCCCCTGGATTCGCGCGTGGCGGGCGCAGCGCGGGCTCACGGTGAACCTGCAGGTGATCGAAGAAGACTGAGCAGCTCGTTCGTGTCGAGCCGCCGTCAGAGCTGGACCCCTCCGTAGCGGACGCCGGTCAGATGGGCCATCTCGCGATCGAAGGTGGTGAGGTCGTCGATGTTGAATTGATTGAGGTGGGTGTGACCACAGGCGCGGGCGAGCACTTGCATCAGGTCCACTGTGGCATCGAGGTAGCGTGCCAGGCGGATCGCAGCCTCATCGACAGGCAGTCGATCGCGGAGGTGTTGCTGCTGGGTGGCGATGCCGACGGGGCAATTGTTGGTGTGGCAGGCGCGCATGGCGATGCAGCCGATGGCCTGCATGGCCGAGTTGGAGATGGCCACGGCATCGGCTCCGAGGGCGAGCGCTTTGGCGAAGTCAGCGGCGGTGCGCAGTCCGCCGGTGACGATCAGCGTGACGTCCGGGCGGTCGCGCGAGTTGAGGTGGCGTCTCGCGCGGGCAAGCGCCGGGATGGTTGGTACTGAAATGTTGTCACGAATGATGGTGGGAGCTGCGCCCGTTCCCCCGCCACGGCCATCGAGGATGATGTAGTCGACATCCGATTCGAGGGCGGCGTCGATGTCATCCTCGATGTGTTGTGCGGAGAGCTTGAACCCGATGGGGATGCCTCCGGTTGCGTCGCGAACCTCCTGCGCGACGCGTCGGAAATCGGTGGGTGTGAGGTATTCGGGGAAGTGGGCTGGTGACACGGCGGCTTCGCCAGGTTCGAGGCCGCGAACTTCTGCGATTTCGCCGACGACTTTGCTACCGGGGAGATGTCCGCCGGTGCCACTCTTGGCACCCTGGCCAGCTTTGAAATGAAATGCCTGAGCGAGTTTCACTTTTTCGAGCGAAAAGCCGAAATGACCGGAGGCGAGTTCGTAGAGGTAACGGCTGTTCGCGGCTTGCTCTTCGGGCAGCATGCCGCCTTCGCCAGACGCGATGCCGGTGCCACACATCTCCGCGCCGCGCGCGAGGGCGGTCTTTGCTTCTTTCGAGAGCGCACCGAAGCTCATGTCCGAGACGAATAACGGCAGCGCGAGACGCAGTGGCTTCTGCGCGCGCGGGCCGATGACTACATCCGCGCCGACGCTGACTCCATCAAGTTGGGGCAGGTTGGCGAGCTGCGCGGTGACGAACTGGATGTTGTCCCAACTAGGTAGCTGATCACGTGGGACCCCCATTGCAGCGACGGGGCCGTGGTTACCGACGTTTGCGAGGCCGTTGTGGGCGAGCGAATGAATCTCGTGGACCTGTGGTTCTTCAGGAGTGCCGTGGAGGTCCTGATAGGCGCCCTGGTAGGCGTTTCGGTTCCAACGCTGCGGGTGATCTTGGAGCCAGTCATTCAACTCATCTGCATCGACGAAGACGTCGCCATCCTCGATCCAGGAGGCGAAGCGTTTGAGCTGCTCGTTGTTGTCGTAGGAGCTGACGCCGGTGTCGATGCGGTAGTCCCACCCGTGAAGCCCGCAGACGATGTTGCGACCTTGAACGTGGCCATCGGCGAGCAGTGCACCGCGGTGCAGGCAACGACCGTAGAGGACGGAGTGATCTTCGCCATTGCGGATTACGACGAGATCGACGTCTTCGATGAAGGCGCCGACGGGCTCGCGCTGGGGCAGTTCGGCCCAGGTAGCGATCCGTACTGGCTTCATTCGTCCTCCTTGATCGGCAGTGGATGAATGGTGCCTGAAGATGAGAGGTGCCGATGTGAGCTACTCCACCAATCAGCGAGCGGGGTGACCATGACCTTGACGGATCTCGGCACGGGCGCGGATCGTGGGAGAACGATGAGTGAAACGCCCGAACCGATCGATGATGTGATTCGCGCCGCGGGGCTGCGACGGACGACTCCTCGTGCGCTGGTGCTACGGACGCTGCGGTCTACGCGGGGTCACCTGACGGCGAGTGAGATCTTCGAGCAGATCGATGCGGAGCGCTCGGAAGAGCCGATTGCGCAGTCGACGGTGTATCGGGCGTTGGAGGCGTTGGAGGCGAAGGGCGTGGTCTCGGCACTTCGTTCACGGAGCGGCGAGACGCGGTACGAGTGGGCACCGGAACGTCCGGGGCACCACCACCTGCTCTGCAATGCCTGTGGCGGGGTGATGGAGCTGGACCTGGATACGGTGCGAGAATTGGCCGAGGAGATTGAAGAGCGCACGGGGTTTCAGCCGGATATCCGGCACCTGGCGATCGATGGGCTGTGCAGCCACTGCCAGCCCGGGGATGCCGCGCCGGCTACGCCGCCTTCGTCTTAGCCTCGTCGCCGTCTGAGTTGCGGTAGAAGTTGCCGCCGAGCCTATTGAAGCTGGCGAGGTCGTCACCGAGGAGGGCCTCGGTTGCCCCGATGAAGAGGACTCCGTCTGGCTTGAGGGTCTTCCGGAAGCGCTGGACCAGGTCCCCTTTCACGTCCGGCTTGAAGTAGATCATGACGTTGCGGCAGACGACGAGGTCGTAGCCATGGCTGAACTTATCGGCCAGCAAGTTAACCTCGCGGAACTTGATGGTCTTTTTCAGAGCTGCCTTTGCAACGAAGCCCTCGGGGGTTTCGTCGAAGTGCTTGGTGAGTTCGGCGCGCGGCACGCCCTTCATCTCTTCGGCGGAGTAGGGGCCGCCGTCCTTCGCCTTTCCGAGCGCTTCTCGGTCGAAGTCAGTGGCGGTGATTGTCGACTTATCGAGAGCCCCTGCTTCGGCGAGGTACATGGCGATTGAGTATGGCTCCTGGCCGGTGGAGCAGCCGGCGCTCCAGATGTTGAGCCGACCGCGACCGCGTTCGAGCAGATCTGGGAGCACGGTGCTGCGAAGCTGCGCCCACTGGGCCTCATCGCGGAAGAACTCGGTGACGTTGATGGTGATCATGTCGCGCAGCTCTTTGAGCTGCGCTTCGTCTTTGCCAAGTTCGGCGATGAACGTGTCGATATCGTCGCTCAGGCGAGAGATATAGGTGGTGAGACGACGGCGCATCTGGGCCTCTTTGTAGGCTTCGAGGTCCAAGCCGAGCACCTGCTGGAGGCGTGCCTTGAGGCGAGCGAACTGTTCGTCGTTCATCGAATTTCCGTTCAGGCGCTTCGTTGCGCTGCTTGACGACATTGGTTGGCAATTGCGTTGGCGATGCCCTCGAGCGGGACTACTTCATCGGAGAGACCTGCCAGCTCAATGGAGCGGGGCATGCCGTAGATGGTGCAGGTCGATTCGTGCTCAGTGATCATGTAGCCGTTGGCTGCGCGGACCAGCTCAGCGCCGCGCGTACCGTCGGTACCCATGCCGGTGAGGATGGCTGCAACCACGTCACCTTTGTGGTGTTGAACAACTGAGTCGAGGGTGATGTTGATCGCTGGGCGGACACCATGCTCGGCGGCCTCTTGATTCAATTTCACACGACCATCGCGCGTGACCGTGAGGTGGTAGTCGCCGGGTGCGACCAGCACCTTGCCGCGCTCGATGAGGTCGCCGCTCTTCGCCTCGTGGACGGGGAGGGGCGTCAACGTATCGAGGCGCTCAGCGAGCGTGCGAGTGAACCCGGGGGGCATGTGCTGAACGATCAGCACGGGCACCTTGAGGTCGCCGGGGAGCCCACTGACCACCTCGCGAAGTGCCTGGGGGCCACCGGTGGAGCTACCGATGACGACGATGCGCGATTGCCAGCGTGTTCCCGCAGCGGAGAGTAGCTGCGAGGGAGGGCGAGACTTGGTACTGACTTTACGCGGCACGCGGACCCGCGCGCCGGCGGCCTGAACGACCTTCTCAAGCACCTCGACGGAGGGGGCGAGGCCGGAGGAGGGTTTGGCGATGAAATCGATGGCGCCCAGGTCCAGCGCCTGGAGGGTGGCTTCGGCACCCTGGCTGGTGAGGCTGCTGACCATCACCACGGGGGTGGGACGGTCCGCCATGATGCGTTCGAGCGCCTGGAGTCCGTTCAGCCGCGGCATCTCCACATCGAGCGTGATGACGTCTGGCTTCAGCTGCGGGAGGAGTTCAACTGCTTCGAGCCCGTCCTTTGCGACGCCGATGACTTTGATTCGACCGTCTGCTTCCAGCATTCGCTTGAGCATGGAGCGGACGGTCGCAGAGTCATCGACGATCAGGCAGCGGATCGGGCCGCTGTCTGCTTTTACCATTAGCCGACGAGCTTCCACAGCGCCGACTGGATGCGGTCAGCATCGAAGGGCTTCACAACGAAGTCCTTCGCGCCGGCCTTGATGGCCTCCATGATCACCTGCTGCTGTCCCATGGCTGTGACCATTGCGATCTTGGCCTTGGGGTCTAGCTTCAGGATCGCCTGGAGTGCTTCCATGCCATCCATGTTCGGCATGGTGATGTCCATGAGCACCGCATCCGGCTTCTCTGACTGGTACATCTCCACGGCCTGCGCACCGTCTTCGGCTTCGACGACATCGTGTCCCAGCTCTTTGACGAGACTGGCACTCTTCATGCGCATGAATGCGGCGTCATCTGCAATTAGGATCTTCGCCACCGTTTACTCTCCGTTTCCGAGCGCCGCTTAAGCGGCGGCCTTTGCGAGCCGCCCCTGAGCGGTCGATACGTCCAACTGTCCACTTGCCACGGCGAGTCTCACCGTGCGGCCGGATTCGCCACCCGTATCCTCACTTGTGATGCGCAATCCCAATTCCTTGAGCACTTGCTGTGCCGCTGCCGCGTTTCGCTTTCCAATCATCATCGTGTCCGTGAAGGACGCGCCGTGGAGCATCTGTGCTCCACCGGCCAGATGAATCTTCATTTTTGAGCGGGTGGCTCCAAGAGCCTCCATCTCTCTCAAGACCAGCGGGATGGCGAGGTCAACAAACTTGCCTTCCGCACCTCCCGGCTTTCCGTTGGTGCTGTCCGGCAACACCATGTGTGCCATTCCAGCGATGCCTGTTCCCGGGTCGTGTGCGCAGAATGCGACGCACGATCCGAGGCCGAGGCATACCAACTCCCGGGTCGGGTCGTCTGTGACGGCCCACTCGCCGAGGCTGAGCATGATTCGTTCGTTGTTGACGACATCCACTGACACCTAGGCGGCCTTTACTGAATCGAGCAGTGCTTCCAGGAACTCTTCACTCGGAATGACCATGAACTGGCCTTCGATCTGACCTTCGGAGGTGGCGAAGGTGGTCTCTGCGAGATACGTGTCGTCCTGACGCATCAGGATCTCGGCGGTGACCACATCGAGCAGTGCGCCGGCCATGTCCGTCATGACCGCGGGCGGTGATGGCGACAACTCGAGGCCAGTCGCGTCCGCGATCGCGTTGAGGAAGAAGGCACCGATGATGTTGCCCATTTCGCCAAGCGCGGACCGCCCCATCTCGTCCAGCTCCGTGGTCGTCTCGATCGGTTGCCCCATGAGCAGGTCGACGAAGGCGTAGGCGATGGCGGGATCGTAGATCAGCATCAGGTGGCCGTTGGCGGCGCCGGTGACGGTGAGGTAGATCCCGACGGCGTCGGTCTCGGCACCACCGACGACGTCCGCGAGTTCCGCGACCGCGACTCGCTTGAGCGCGAAGGAACTGACGGTGATGTCCTGACCAATCATTTCTGAGAGGCCGGCCATCGCGTGGCGGGTGCCGAGGCTGACGAGGTCAGCCCAAGGGGCGAGGGTGTTGTCGTTCACGAGGCAATCCTCTCTGCATCCGGCGTTTCAAGAACGTCGGGTGAGATAGCTGCAATCTTTTGCGGACCGGAGCCCACTGGCTGTTCTGAATCCCTGGCCTGTGTGTGCTTGATCATCGACGGCACGTCGAGGATCAGTACCACTTGGCCGTCTCCCAAAATGCTGGCACCGGAGATTCCGCGTGCCCGTCCCAAGAAGCCGCTGAGCGACTTCACGACGATCTCTTGCTGGTCGACCAGTTCGTCCACGGCGATGGCGACGGGCCGGTCCGTGTCGCTGTCACTGGCACGGACGACGACCACGTAGGGTTCTTCCGCGCGAGTTGAAACGACGCCCTGCTGGATACCGAGGCTCTCGTCCAAGAAGATGAGCGACATGACGCTGCCACGGAGTGACATCACCGGTCGCTTGCTGACGGTGCTGAGCTGAGCCGGTTCCGGACGCATGGTCTCCTGGACATAGGTGAGCGGGATGGCGTAGGTGGTGCCACCACTGGAGACCAGCAGACCGCGGAACGTTGCCAGCGTCAGCGGCAGCCGCAAGCGGAACGTGGTGCCCTTGCCAAGCTCCGTCTCAACTTCGACCCGACCGTTCAATGACTCGATGTCACGACGGACGATGTCCATGCCCACGCCACGTCCGGAGACTTCGGTGGTCTTGGCGGCGGTCGAGAGGCCGGGCTGGAAGATGAGGTCAAGCTTCTCGCGTTCGCTGAGTCGGTCAGCGGCTTCTTGCGTGAGCTGCCCCTTCTTGATGGCGGACTCGATGACCTTCGATGAATCGATGCCGCGACCGTCGTCGTAAAGGGAGATGACGATCTGGCCCTGCTCGTGTGACGCGACCAACCGAAGGATCGACTCCTCGGGCTTGCCGGCGGCGGCTCGGTCTTCGGCGGCTTCGATGCCGTGGTCTACCGAGTTACGGATCATGTGGACCAGCGGGTCCTTGATCTTCTCGATCACTGAGCGGTCGATTTCGGTTTCTTCACCCTCGAGTTCGAGCGTGACCTTGCGACCCAGGCTGCGGGAGAGGTCACGGACGAGACGCGGGAACTTGCTGAACAGCAAGCCGACCGGCAGCATCCGTACTTCCATCATGCTTTCGTGCAATTCGTCGACGACACGGGCGATGTGGGTAGATGTCTCCGCGAGCGCAGAGACGTATTCGTCTTCCTTGAAGCGCTGCTGCAGGAGGCGGCTGAGTTGCGACACGCGCGTGCGGTCGATGACTAGTTCGCCAACCATGTTCATCAGCGAGTCGAGCTGGTCCACTTCGATGCGGACGGTGGTCTGGAGCGCGTCGACGCGACCAGTGGCGCCCGCAACCTGAGAGCGGGCCTCCGCGTTGTCTGCTTCCTTTGGGGGGGCTGCTGCTGCTACCGCTGCTGCTGGGTCCCAGGCGAGGACGGAGACGGTCTTCACGTCCTCTACCTGCTCAACGGGTGCCTGCACATCGGCGGCGTCTTGTGTCGTCGCGAGCAGCACCTCCAGGCGGGCGCTGACCTTTTCTTGCTCGATATCGGCCTGTGACGGGGAGGAGACCAGGATTTCACCGCACTCATCGAGGGCGTTGATCACCTGGAAGCAACGAACGGCTTTCCAGTCAGTGGCGGGGTCGAGCTCCACGGTGAGGTGAAAGACGGTGCCATTTTGAACAGCGGCTTCGATGGTGGCCTGGAGTTCCTCGTCGGCGGCGACCACGCTGTGGAGGGAGGCGATCACGGCTGCGGCGTCTGGTGGGTCACCGGCGTCGGCTGCCGCGTTGAGGGCATCGACGATCGGCTGAATCTCGATCGGGGTCTCTGGCCCATCTCCGAGGTTGTCCTTCAGGACCTTCAGTCCATCCAGGCTCATGAGCAGCGCATCGACCAGTTCCGGTGAGATCGCCAGTGATCCTTTGCGCACGCGGTCCAGGACGTCTTCCATCGCATGCGTCAGGTGCGCCATGTCGTCGAAGCCGAGCATGCCGCTGGAGCCCTTGAGGGTGTGAGCAGCGCGAAAAATCTCCTGGAGTAGTTCCTCGTTGCCGGCTTCCTGTTCGAGCTGGACGAGATCCTCGTCCAACAGCTCGATCAGGCCGTCGGCTTCCTGAAGGAATACTTTCAGGTCATCAGCGCTGACTTCGGCGGCAACTGCCATCCGAACCTCCGGTTCGAAACTCTTCGTTCAATCAGATCGACCGCTACGGTTATGCCGCTGCGGCAACCGCCGTACGCACGTCGGTCGAGTCAAGGGCCTTCTCGAGGTCGAGGAGGATCAGGAGCTGATCGTCAACCTTGGCGATGCCCTCGATGTAGTAGGA
>JABIST010000033.1 GCA_018700215.1 Dehalococcoidia bacterium
CAACGACGGCACCATCACCGACTTCGCCACCGGGCTAATCTGGTCGAAGACCGACAGCGCGCAGGGCATGGACTGGGAAGCCGCCCTCGCCTGGACCCAGCAGCAGAACCAGCAGAACTACCTCGGTCACAACGACTGGCGACTGCCGAACGCCAAGGAGCTGCAGAGCCTCCTCGACTACTCCCGCTCGCCAGCCACCACCAGCTCCGCGGCAATCGACCTGCTCTTCGAAACCACCGTCATCCTCGATGAAGCCGGTCGCAACGCCTACCCGTTCTACTGGACCAGCACCAGCCACCTGGACGGACCAAACCCGGGCGACCACGCCGTCTACCTCGCGTTCGGCCAGGCCCTGGGCTACATGGAGAACCAGCCCAACTCCGGGAGCTACCGGCTGCTCGATGTCCACGGTGCCGGCGCCCAACGCAGCGACCCCAAAGTCGGCGACCCTAAGGACTACCCCCTCGGCCACGGCCCCCAGGGCGACGTCATCCGCATCCTCAACTACGTCCGCCTCGTCCGAGGTGGCAGCGCCGTCGTCCTGCCCTGAGCTCCGCCGCCACCCAGCGCCCCCGCATCTCCGAACCACCCCACCCGAACGCCGCCAGCAGCCCCACCGCTGCCACATCCACCGCGAGGCCAACCCCCGAGGGCACACTGAGCGAGTCGTATCCCAGCGTGTGAATCGCAAGACTCGCCACTAAAACAATGACCACCGCCACGCTCAGCGTGACGATGGTCATCGATCAAAATCCAGAATCTCGGTCGAACCTAGACCTCGCCCAGCCCCCAACCGATCCCGTTGCGCAGCAGCGTCCGGAAGCCCTCCGTCTCCCATGAACCCAGCAGGTTCAACGGCACGGTGTGGTCCGGTGAAACGCTCTCGTGCACGGAGCGCTGACTGTTCGTCGTCGGCGTGTGACAGTGGCCCAGCGTCGTGTACGCCACGGACCCCTGGCTCAGCTTCCGCTCGAACGCGATCGCACGCTTCGAACCGCCTGGCAGCACCGCCGAATCAGACTCGTAGAAGAAGCCCGTCTCCGTCGGCGGCACAAAACCCCAGTCCGCCGTCAGCAACACATCCGTGTCGTCCGGCGCCTGCAGCTCCACCATGTACGGCTCATCGATCGTTTCGAAGACCTGCGGCATCCCCTTCGTCAGCGGGTGCTGCATATCCGTCAGCTCCACCTGGAACTTCCGAATCGGCGGGTGGTGAATGAAAAAGCCACCCAGCGTGTTGTGGTAATCCATCTTCACCATCGTCCGCTGCGGCGAGTCCGGCATCCGAGCAGCCTTCCCACCGCTGCTCCCGTGCAGCGCCAGCCAGCGACCGCCAGCCTCCACCCACTGCCGAAGCATCGTGTGCTGCTCCTCCGTCGCCACCGGCCCCGCCACATACGTGATCAGCAGCTTGCACTGCGGAAGCCACTTCTCGATGTCCTCGTAATCTCCCGACACCGTCGTGTGAACGTTGTCTCGCTCCTTCAGCTGCTCCAGAATCCGCAGCCGCGCGTAGTCATGGTCATGTCCCGCCATCTGCCCTGCCGGGAACCCACCCGCAATCAGATGTGCTCGAACCGCCGCATCAGCCATCTCCGTACCAACCCTTCGCTCTCACGCCTCCCGCGCCGGAACGTGTGCTCCCTCAGAGGCGGGAGCCACGCGACGATGCGCACACCCTAGCGGCAAATCACCCCCCCGTGTGCACGGCGACGCACTCGAATCAATGATCCGGGCCGCCCGACCACGCGAATCCTGCCCGCCAACCGCCCACGAACGCCGCACCGGTGAGTGAACCAGGCGAACCATCGCCGGCAAGCGCGCCCACGCCTGCCACGGCCCCGCGACGTCCGAGGAGAAGTCTGGTGGGCCCGGAGAGGATCGAACTCTCGACCGATGGATTAAAAGTCCACTGCTCTACCACTGAGCTACGGGCCCACCAGCAGTATTCACGGAGTCTGGCGCGAACGGAAGAGCGCTCCAACCGCCTCCTGCACTACAGTGCCATCAGCACCTGAGCCCAACCACCTCGGTCTCGGCACCACGCACCCCTGCTCGCGAGTTCAGGCTGCGTCGTCGATCACCGGGCACCGAGGGCGACACGCCCACTCTGGGAGACAGACCACCTGCCCGGCCACCACCCACCAAACACGCGGATCGATCGAGAACGGACAACCGATGACCGAGACCCAACCGCTCGTCGTCTTCCTCGAAGTCGCCATCGGCGAAACGCTCCCCACGCTCGCCATCTGCGCGTCCGCCCAGGACATCGCCAGCTACGATCGAGCAGTCGGCAGCACCACCACCAGCCAGCTCGTGTCACCCACCCTGCTACTCGCCTTCGCCATGGCAGAGATGACTGCCGTCATGCCGCTCCCGCAATCCACCCTCCACGTCGGCCAAGAACTCACCCTCAAACGAGGCGTGCACGTCAACGAGCAATTGGAGGCTCGGTTCGTACTTCGCGATCGCAAGGAATCCGCCGGCCTCACCCTGCATCGATTCGATCTCGAGATCGTCTCCGGCACTGAAATCGTCGCGGACGGGCGAATCGGACTTCAGACCACCTGACTCGGATCCAGCCTCCCGGTGTTCACCCTCACACCTTCAGACTGACCAACGAAAAAGGCCGCCCTCTGGGCGGCCTTCGTAACTAACTCTTCGGCTTGATTTGCCGGCCCTTTTGCCGCATCCAATGCCCGCTCGAATTCGCCGAGGGATCCGCAAACTCCTTCACCGTCCCGCAGAGGCTACACGTACCTCGGTTGTCCTTCTCCCCCGGAGGCGGAAGCATCCAGTGATGCACGCAAATGTCGGCAGAAGTCTGAGCAATGTCGGGCATGTAGGGAAGCTCCATCCTCTGAATCCGTCGGCACGGTAGGTCCGCTCTCCTCGTTACCCGGCGTGGATAGCAAGGTCGAAACGAACGATCCAACACCCACAGGATGTCGGGCCAGCGTTCGGTCACAGGTACCGAAGCAATTGCCGGGCGCTCCCGGCTTCGCTCGGATCCTGCCGCAAGGGATCCGAGTGACCATACAATACCTGTTTTTCAGATCGCGTGTTCGAACACCCGTGTTACTTCAAATCCACAACCTACGAGCGATCCAAAATCAACCCCGAAGCCGGCTTCGGCTCCGCCGCCACAACCAACTCCGGTGGCGATGAGCCATCCTCAAGATTCGTCCACCCCTCCGGGTACGGCACCGTCGCCCCGCCCACCCGCCACTCGCCCGGAGTCGCGTGACCCCACTGTCGAGCGTTGGCCTCGTGCGCTGCGCACATACCAAGACCGGACGCCTCGTGCTGCCACACCGCAGGCTTCCTGCATGGCTCCGTCGTGCAGCAATCATCACCGGCCTGTTCCTCTTGAGTGCACACCAACATCGCTACCCCCTCGGCTCAGCCTCGTCGGCGATCTCCGACCGAGCATACAAAAAGGGCGCGGGGTTTGCCCGCGCCCTTTTCTTGAATCGCTTGCTCGCGACGAATCGCGACTATCGGCCGGAGTTTGGTGCTCCGTCGTCCAGCCACATCGACCGCACCTGGTCGTTCGAGTAGCAGACGAAGCTGCCCATCAGACCGTGGTAGCGGTGGTTCATCACGTAGTTGTGCCACGCCACTCGCACCAGCGGCTCCGGGAACCACGCCTGGTACACCTTGTCGTGGATCCGATCCCAGACCTGCTTCCACAGGTCCTTCTGCGCGTCCGGGTCTGCCTCCGTGCGCTGGTTTTCCAGCAGCCCATCCAGCGTCGGGTCGTTGACGTTCCCGTAGTTCGTCCCACCCTTGGAGTGGTAGAACGGGTAAATCCACTGGTCCATCGAGTACCCAGCCGGGCCCCACAAGAACCCAACCGTGTCCGGGAAGTTGCGGTCAGACATCAACGTCACGTGCGTCGGGTTGTCCACCCGCTCGAACTTGATGTTCACCTCTGGGAGGTTCTGGTTGATGCCGGGCGCCACCAGCTCGGACAGCTCGTTCGCGTAGTAGTACGACTTCATCTCGATGTCCAGCGGGCTGTCTTCACTGTAGCCAGCCGCCTGCAGCATCTTCCGGCCCTCGGCCGCATCAAAGTCATACCACTGCCCGTTGGAGCGCGCGTCCGGGTACTCGTCGAAGAGGTACGGCCACGGCATCGGCGCGTTGGAGTAAGGACCATTCGCGTTCTGGTTGTCACCAGAGTTACGCGCCAGGTCGTACTCGTTGCGGTCGAACGCCTTGGAAATGCCTTGTCGAACCCGGTCGTCCTGGAACGTCGGGTTGTTCATCTGGAACTGGAACCCGTTCACGTTCGCACCGCGGGTACGTGGGAACGTCGCCGCCACCATGTCGTCCACGGAATTGGCCAGGTCGTCAATGTCGGCCTGGTCACGCGGGTAGTTGTCGAAGAAGTCGTCCGTCAGGAACCCGGCACGACGCACGTTCGAATCGTTCTGCGTCTGCGCGTACAGCGTGTCCAGATACGGCAAACCCTCTTCGTGGTAGTTCGGGTTCCGCTGGAAGACTGAGCGCTCGTTCTTCGCCCACTCTTCCTGGATGTATGGGCCCGTGCCAACCGCAATCTCCTGACGGAGATCCTCGTCGTCCACCAATTCCTTCACAAACATGAAGGACCACGAAGAAATGTTCGTCGGGAAGTCAGCCAGCGGCTGACTCAGCTTGACCCGCACCGTGTATGGGTCCACGGCCTCAACCGATTCAACCGGCGCGTACACATCCTTCTGGGGACCTTGCGACTTGAACAGCTCCATCGTCGCAACCACGTCCTCGGACGTGAATTCGCGACCATTGGTCGGAGCCTTGTCGTGCGTCATCACCCCCTTCTTGAGGTTGAACACGAACTCCGTCGCATCGTCGTTCGCCATCTCCCAGGACTCAGCCAGGTCCGGCTCAATCTCCACCAGGTTCGGATCGGCGCTCGCACCGCTCTTACCACGCACCAACTTGTTATTGGTGTAGTTCATCGTGTGATAGATCGTGCAGGACAGCGTCCGGTTCATGTCCATCCGCGGCGGCTCAAGGTACCGCAGGTACAGTTCACCACCGTACTTCGCGTTGTTTGCCGGATCCGCTTCACCGGCGCTCGGGCCTGGGTTGAAGTCGTAGCTGCCCGGCGCCACTCGCATCTGGTCGGCCGAGACCGGCCCGCCGCCGCCGCCACCGGTGCTGGTGCCTGCAGCCGTCGGTGCTGCGGTCGCAGGGCTGTCGCCACCACCGCCATCGCCGTCCTCGTCGCCGCCACAGCCGATCAGTGCCGCGCCCGCTAGACCGACGCTTGCCAGTCCAGCTCCGCGCAACATCGAACGTCGTCCGACGCGTTGCCGTGTCCAATAATTACTGCGTTGATCCATGGGACCTCCCTCTGAGGTAGCTACCGCCAGCCAGCGGAACTTGCCGGGTACGATAACGTCCGGCATTCGGAAACACAAACGCTAATTTTGGATGTACCCGACCGTGCGACCACTGTAAGAGTCGGTCGGTTGCGCCCTCAGATCATAAAGTCATCGTCAGATCGGGTGAAAGCACGTCGCTGCTGTTTGCGCCGCTCCCACCGTTTCGCTCGGTCGCCTCCGTTCCCAATCTCCGTCCGGCGGGAGATGCGAGCCATGCTCACATCTCCC
>JABIST010000394.1 GCA_018700215.1 Dehalococcoidia bacterium
AGCTGCGAGAGCAGGATCCAGACGCGGTGATCGTCTTTGAGGCGGCCGTGCTGCTGGAGGCCGAGTGGCAGGATCTGGTTGACGAGGTCTGGGTGGTCACCACCAAGGTGGAGACGGCGATTGATCGCTTGAAGAGCCGCAACGGACTGGCCCGCGAGGCCGCGCTGGCGCGGATTGACTCCCAGATGACGAACAAGCAACGGCTAGAATTTGCCGATGTGAAGATTGACAATTCCGAGGATGAAGACAAGCTGCGTAGCCGCATTGAGTACCACTGGAAGCGGCTACTGAAGCGAATTGCCGAGCCAGCAAGCTAGTCATTGAATCGAAAATCGAATCGGACCGGGTAGGCTCACCTGATTGTCCGGTAGCGACCATAGTGCGGGGGCAGCGTTGACCACGGCAGAGCATTCTCCAGGCTTCAGTCAGATAGCGGTTGAAGACTTCCGGATCACGGAAGAGCCGTTCTATCTCCCAATCGCCGATGAGGTAGAGCTGTTTCTGGCGGCCTACGAGCAGAAGGTGCCGGTGTTGCTGAAGGGCCCAACGGGCGTTGGCAAGACTCGGTTCATCGAGTACATGTCGTGGCGTCTGCACCAGCACCTCGGCCAGCCATCGGAAGAGGGCGTGCCGCTGATCACCGTGGCCTGTCACGAGGACCTGACGGCGTCCGACCTGGTCGGCCGCTACCTACTCGAAGGTGACGACACGCGCTGGATCGATGGTCCAATCACGCGAGCGACCAAGGTTGGCGCGATCTGCTACCTGGACGAGGTGGTTGAGGCGCGCAAGGACACCACGGTGCTGATCCACCCGCTGACTGACTACCGGCGGCTGCTGCCGATCGACAAGCGCGGTGAACTGCTGGAAGCGGCGGACGGGTTCATCCTGGTGATGTCCTACAACCCGGGCTATCAGTCCGCGCTGAAGGATTTGAAGCACTCCACGCGCCAACGTTTCATGGCGATTGAGTTCGGCTACCCGGGACGCGACCAGGAAGCTGAGATCATCAGCAGAGAATCCGGAGCCACCCACGAGATGGCGATGGAGCTGGCGAAACTGGCCGAGAAGGTGCGAAACCTGAAGGAGCACGGGCTGGGCGAGGGCGTGTCGACTCGTCTGCTGGTCTACGCCGGGAAGCTGATTCACCAGGGCATTACGCCGCGCCGAGCCTGCCAGGTGGCAGTTGTCTGGGCACTGACGGATGACCTGGAAGTGCAACGTTCGATCGAAGAGGTCGTGACCTCAATCTTCGAGGAGTAACGACCACCGATGAGTTCCGCGGCCGAATTGAGCGCGCGCTACGCCCCCGACCTGAAGGGGTTCGGGGCTTCATTGCCAGACGATCTGGCCCTGGGTCTTGACGGCCTGGACGGGCGCTACGACGAAGCGCAGCTTGAGCAATGGGTGCAGGCGGGGATCGCGCTGGCGAACCACTCGCTGCGTTCCTGGGAAGCGGCGTCCGAGTACTTCCGCGCGAGCCCGGGCGTTGCCGAACGGATGACGTTCGATCAGTTGCAGCACTGGGTAGAGCTCTCCACGGAGTTGGCGGGCGAGTCCTCGTTGATGGCGGCGGCGTTCATCAAGGCGACACCGTCGGCGCTGGAGCAGCTATCGGTCACTGACCTCGATGCCTGGTCCGCGCAGGGTGGGCGGCTGTGCCGCGGCAACTGGAAGTCGATCGCGCTGTCCGGGCTGTACTTCCAGCACAGTCCTCGATTGCTCGGTTCGCTATCGCTGGACGCGGTGGGCCGATTGGTCGACATCATTGACCAGCTCACGGAGCGCTCGTACGAGCTGGCGAACAGCGTGCTTGAGGGTGCGGGCGACATCTTCGAGAACCTGGCTGAGGGTGATCGCGAGCCGTTCCTGTCGTTTGCGCGGGCGGTGACGCGAGCCTCATGGGCGGACACGCGACTGTATTTCGAGCGCGGTCCGAAGCTGCTGGACGGCGTGGACGAGGGGCAGCGGGCGACGTTCCTGGAGCTGGCCTCGAAGGTGACGATGGACGTTGGACGGCAGGGCTTCCCGCTGTTCGCGGATGCGGCTGCCTCGCTGACGCAGATCGAGCACGAAGATCACAAGGAGATGCTGGCGTTCGCCACGGCGATTGCGCCGGCGAGTTCGACTGCCTCGATGGAGTACCTGAAGTCGGCGCCGTTCGTGCGGTCGCGACTGACGCCGCAGCAGATGGAGCGCTGGGCCGAGGCGGGCGTCGAGCTGCTGAACCTGGGTAACGCGGAAGGCGCCGAGGCGTACTTCCGGCTGGAGTCGACGCGGTCCGAGGACATGCTCTCTGCGCTCTCAGCGCGGGTGGAGCTGCCTTCGGTGAGCAGCATGCTGCGGATGTACGCCAAGGCGCTGTCTGGCGAGCAGGTGGCCGTGCTGTCGTCCGAGGAGTTGGTGGACCGGAACATCGGCTGGATGTCCGAGTCCGCACCGACGACCGAGGGCACCACGATTTACCTGCCACCGTTCGTGAACACGTTCCCTGAGCAGGCGTCCAACTTCCAGGTCTACAAGGTGTTCACGACGCACCAGACCGGGCGGATGGAGTTCGGTTCGTTCCTGTACCGATTCGACATTGACGGACCGCTCACCACTTCGTCTGCGGGAGGGCGCGAGACGCGCCAGGCGGCCGCGGCGCAAGAGACCGCCGTTGCCGTGGCTGAGGCGCCGGAGGCCGATGAGGCCGCCGAGAGCGCCGGCACGAGTACCGAGGTGCAGCGTTACTTCAATCTGTTCAACGATCGGCTGCTGATCTCCGGGCTGTTCACGATCGCGGAAGACACGCGTGTGGACGCGTATGTGTCGCGCGAGTACGGCGGGATTCGCCCGTGGCTGGCGCGCCTGCAGGAGCGCGAAGCTGAGCGACGGCCCGAGGTGCGGGCGATGGGTCTGCGCCAGGCGTTCGTCGAGAACTTGCTGCGGGCATCACTCGGACGCCCGGACACGATTCGGTGGCCGCAGACGCTGCAGGGGACGATGAGCCAGGCGCTGGCCGCGCTGAAGGTGGTGGAGCAGCGCGACGCGACGGTGCAGGACGCGGCCGAGGTTGCGGCGGTGCTGTATGACCTGGCGGTTCGGATTCCGAACATCCCGCAAGAGGCGATCGACGTGGACTGGGTGCCGCCTGACGAAGAGATGATCCAGATTGCGCCAGACATGCCGGGCGGCGGCGACGGTGGCGATGCGCCGATGCCTTCGAGCAGCGAAGAGATGGCGTTCGAGAATCCCGAGCAACCGGATTTCCGAGGCGACTTCAAGCCCGAGCTGGTGCAGCTGATGATGAAGCTGAAGGACCAGCAGGCCGGTCAGCAGGATGGCACCGCATCACCACTGACGAAGGAGCAGCTGATGGAGCTGCTTGAGAACTCGGTGGAGATCACGATCAGCGAGTGGGCTGAAGGCGACCTCGCGTCCAGCCTCGGCATGTTCCTCGACAACCTCGAGAAAGATGCGGGCACGCCGGCGGGCGAGCCGAAGGAGAAGGACGGCGAGTCCGGCGAAGAGCGCGGCGGCGGCGACGGCGCTGACGACGAAGAGCTGAAGGCCGAAGTGGACTGGTTCTACTACGACGAGTGGGATTTCCGAGCATCGGACTACCGGCCTCGGTGGTGTCGAGTCGGCGAGCGCCTGGGCGACGAGGGCGAGCTGGACTACTACCAGGAGATCCTGGAGAAGCACCACGGGCTGGTGATGGAGACGCGCCGCCAGTTCGAGTTGATGCGACCGGAGAGCTTCCGGAAGATCAAGCGGCTGGAAGACGGCCAGGAGATTGAGCTAGACGACGCGATCGAGTTCCACGTGGACAAGAAGGCGGGCGTTGGTCCGTTGGCCCGAATCTACTCGCGCCGCAACAAGGTTGAGCGCGACGTGGCTGTGGCGTTCCTGCTCGATATGTCCGCATCGACGGACGAAGAGATTGAGAAGCAGCGCCAGAAGTACGAAGAAGAGGAAGAAGACTTCCAGGGCGATCCAAGCAAGTACTTCCAGTGGCTGGCACAGCGCCGTGCACGGCAGGCGATTGAGCCGCCGAAGCGGATCATTGACCTCGAGAAGGAATCGACGGTGCTCGTTGTCGAAGCACTTGAGGCGATCGGCGACTCGTACGGGATCTACGGC
>JABIST010000356.1 GCA_018700215.1 Dehalococcoidia bacterium
CCCCATTCCAGCGCCAAACCGCCCAGCAATGGTTCGAACAGGCCGAAGCGCTCCACCTCACCTTCGCCCTCGTCCAGACCATCGACGACCTCTTCTCGTGCCCCCAGCTCGCCGCCCGTAACATGCTCCGCAAGGTCCCCGACCCCGACGGCAACCCCATCGAAATCCCCGGTCGCCCCTTCCGATTGGAAGACGGTCCACCGGCCCCAGAGCGCCCCGCGGCCCAGCCCGGAGAACACACAGACGAGGTCCTGAGAGACTGGCTCAATCGCTAACCAAGCCCCGAGGAGAGTGCCCCAATGACCACCGCCAACCGCTTCGCCGAGAACGTCATCACGGCCTTCCTCGACGGTCCTGATAACCCCAATATCCCGAACGCCATCCACTCCACTGAAGGCGCCAAGGACTACGGCTACAAGGCCGCCCTCGTCGGTGGCGTCACCGTCTGGGGCTGGGCCACCCCCACCATCCTCGAGGCCCTCGGCGAGCGCTGGCTACAGGACGGCTGGGCCAAGATCCGCTTCCGCCGCCCCACCTACCCGGGCGACGAACTGACCGTCCGCGTCGAGCAAAACGACGCCGGTTCGTGGGACTTTCGCATGACCAAACCAGACGGGGAAGACGCCCTCGCCGGCGAGGTCGGCCTCGGCAAAGCCGAGTGGTTCCCGGAGCTCACCCAGGCCGAACGCACCACCGCCGAGGAGCGCCCAGACCAGCTCCCCCAGATGACCCTCGACCTCGCAAAAGCAGCCGGCGACATCCGCCCGATGGCCACAGAAATCAGCGTTGAAGAGGCTCTCGAATACGCACTCGAGAAGCAGCGAACAGACCTCCCGCTCTTCGTCAGCGACCACCCTCGAGTCCACCCCGGCTGGATCGCCGGTCGCATGATCCGCCTGCTCCACCACACCTTCGACTACGGTCCCGCGATCCACGCAGGTAGCCACATCCAGCACCTCGCCCCCTTCGAGGCCGGCCAGACCATCACCCAGGCCGCCCGCATCGTTGACGCCTACGAGCGCAAAGGCCACCACTACGCGGTCGTTGACGGCATGCTGCTCGGCGAGGACGGCACGGAGCTGGTCCGCCTCCGCCACACCACGATCTTCCAGGTCGCGAAGCGAGAGAACGCGGGCTAACCACACCCACCGAGAGGCGAGGAGATCGCGTGACGACGGACCATCCCCACCCGCCCAAGGCGGCGCTCGACGACCTGATGGTGCTCGACCTTTCCGACTCGATGGCGGGCGCCTGGTGCTCCCGCCTCTTCGCGGACTTTGGGGCGGATGTGACGCTGGTGGAGGCGCCCTCGGGGCATCCGCTGCGGGGGCATGCGCCGCTCGATGAAAGTGGGCGGAGTGTGGTGGCGGAGCATGCGCTGGCGAACAAGCGGTCGCTGGCGCTGGACCTGGAGGCGGAGCCGGGGCGGGAGTTGCTGCGGGATCTGATCGCGCAGGCGGATGTGGTGATCGAGAGCTTCAGGCCGGGGCGACTGGCGGAGTGGGGGCTGGATTTCGAGACGCTGGAGGCGATTCATCCTGGGTTGGTGCTGGTTTCGGTGACACCGCACGGGCAGACGGGGGAGTACGCCGAGTTGCCGGGGAACAGCCTGACGGCTTCGGCGCGGTCGGGGTGGGCTTCGATCAATGGGATTGCCGGTCGACCGCCGTTGCAGGGGAGCGCGTACCAGTCTTCGTACTGCACGGGGGTGCTGGCGTACGCGGCGGGGCTGGCGGCGCTGCACGATCGTGTCGGGAGGCGCGAGGGGGCGGGGGAGGGGCAGCACGTCGACATCTCGGAGTTCGAGGTGATGGCGTCGACGTTTGCGCCGGCGGCGTTGCGGGCGCAGTACAGCGGGGAGCCGACGGGGCAGAAGGCTTCGATGGATGTGACCAGCGGACCGGTGCCGGTGCGGGATGGGCACTTCGCGCTGACGCTGAGCCGGGCGCACTTCTATCGCGATGCGATGGTGGTGCTGGGGCTGGAGGATCTGGCGGAGGATGAGCAGTTGCAGGAGGGGTGGTACCGGCTGCAGCACAAGGATGTGTGGGTCGACCGGGTGCATGAGGCGATGGGCGGGTGGAACCGTCGGGAGTTGTTTGATGAGTTGGCGCTGCGGCGGGTGGTGGCGGGGCCAGTGTTTGGGATGGGCGAATTGGAGGCGAACGAGCATCTGCGAGAACGGGGGTTCTGGGTGCGGTCGGTGGAGGATCCTGAGGGAGTAGAGCGACCGGGGGCACCGGTGAAGTTGTCGGAAACGCCCTGGAAAACTAGACATAACGCACAAGGTGTTGGTGAGGGGACGATGCTGGCACTGTTCGAGTATGACGTTGGGGAGGAGCGGGCGCGGGGGTTGTTGGAGGCGGGGATCCTGGTGGCCTCTGATCCGGCGGGTCTGGGGTCTGAGGGTGCTGGGTCGTTCGAGGGGGCGACGTTGTGAGCGGGCCGCTGGCGGGGATTCGGGGGGTGGTGCTGACGCAGGCGTGGGCGGGTTCGTACTGCACGGAGCTGCTGGCGATGGCGGGGGCGGACATCATTCAGCTTGAGGTGCGGAAGCGGCCGGATTCTTGGCGGGGGACGTATAGCGCGCCGATGGCATCGGCGGTTGGGGCGGTGGAGACGGCGGAGCACGCTTGGAACGTGAACGGGCTGTTCAATTCGGTGAACCTGGGGAAGCGGTCGTTCACGGTGGATTTGTCTCAGCCTGAGGGGCTGGAGATCTATCGGGCGCTGGTGCCATATGCGGACATCGTCGCGGAGAACTTTTCGCCGCGGGTGCTGGGGAACCTGGGGCTGGGCTACGAGGAGCTGAAGGCGATCAAGCCGGACGTGATCGTGGCGAGTCTTTCGGCGTACGGGCATGACGGGCCGTGGGCGAATATTCCGGGGATTGGGGGGACGATTGAGCCGACTTCGGGGATGTCGGCATTGCTGGGGTATGCGGACGGGCAGCCGCTGAATTCGGGGCAGATGTACCCGGATGCGGTGGCGGGGCTGTACGGGTTTTCGGCGATCATGACGGCGCTGCATCACCGGGACCGGACGGGGGAGGGGCAATACATCGACCTCTCGATGCAGGAGGCGAACCTGGCGCATGTGGGGGATGCGGCGCTGGAGTACTCGATGACGGGGGAGCAGCGGGGGCGGCTGGGGAACCGGCATATGACGTTCGCGCCGCATGGGATTTTCCCGTCGCTGGCTGGAGCGGATGGGCGGGCGCGCTGGGTGGCGATCGCGGCGGAGGACGAGGCGCAGTGGGGGGCGTTGTGCGCTGCGGCGGGGCGGGGGTGGGACCTGGATGAGCGGTTCGTCGACAACGCGGGACGGAAGGGGCATGAGGACGAGCTGGAAGCGGCGATTGCGGAGTGGACGGCGTCGGAGGAGCGGGACGGGTTGGCGGCGCGGTTGGGTGAGGCGGGGGTGATTGCGGCACCGGTGCTGGATTCGCTGGAGGTGGCGGAGGATCCGGTGCTGCGGGAGCGCGGGGTGATCGTGGAGTTGGAGCATTCGGAGGCGGGCGTGTGGCCGCAGGTGGGTGCGCCGTTCCATTTCTCGGCGACGCCGGTTGCGGTAGAGCGGGCTGCACCGGCGCAGGGGCAGCATTCGTTCGAGGTGTTTTCCGAGTTCCTGGGGATGAGCCGGGAACGGTACGAGGAGCTGGTTGCGAAGAACGTGAGTGGAGAGGGGCCGCCGGAATGACCGAGGCAACAGGTGAGTTTGAGCAGATTCGGTACGAGGTGGACGGCCGGGTGGCGCGGGTGATTTTGGACCGGCCGAACTATCGCAACGCGCAGAGCCGGCTGTTGCGCGAGGAGATGGACGAGGCGTTCGACCGAGCGGTGGCGGACCGCGAGGTGCGGGTGATCGTGCTGATGGGGGCGGGGCATTCGTTCTCGGCGGGTCACGACCTGGGGACGCCGGAGGAGCAGGCGGATAAGGAGGAGCGTCCATACGAGGAGGGGTTGCGGGGGCTGTTCGAGCGTTCGGATTCGATGAATGTGGAGAACACGCTGCGCTGGCGGAATCTGCCGAAGCCGACGATTGCGGTGGTGCAGGGTTACTGCATCTTTGGCGGGTGGATGATTGCTTCGGCGATGGATCTGATTTTCGCGGCGGACGATGCGATGTTCCTGGGGACGAACTTCCAGTACTTCTCGCCGCCGTGGGATATTCACCCGCGGAAGGTGAAGGAGATCTTTTTCGAGAGTCGGTTTATCGATGGGCCGGAGGCGATGGAGCTGGGGTTGGTGAACCGGGTGTATCCGGCGGAACGGCTGGAGGCGGAGGCGATGGCGTACGCGCGGCGAGTGGCGGAGAACGATCCGTTCCAGTTGCGGATGATGAAGCAGGCGGTGAACCACGCGCAGGATAGTCAGGGCTTCAACGAGCACATCAATGGCGCGCACCTGATGTATCTGATGAGTTCCCAGGGTGAGCGGGATCCGGGGTTCGCGCTGGACAAGCCGGAGGGCCGCCGGCGGCCGATGGTGCAGCGCGCGGTGGACAACTACGAGCGGCACAAGGCGGCGGAGGAGGGCAGCTAGCGCGCTTGCGAACGACTGCCGCCGTGGGGATCCGGCGGCACGTTCTCATGAATTGAAAGAGGATCGCTGACGCTCCAGCCTCGTAAGTGCGGCGAAGGAGCACGGCTGATGGCGCAGTACGCGGACGAATACACCTCCGAGCAGGATGCCTATCGGGCGTGGCAGCAGGAGCAGGCGCGACGGGCGGCGCAGGCGGAGGCCGCGGCGCGCGCTCGAGCCCGGGAGCAGGCGGAGGCAGCAGCGCGGGCGGAGGCGGCGGCACGGGAGCGAGCGGCGGCAGCGGCGAGGGCAGCGGAAGAGGCGCGAGCACGAGCGGCTGCACAGGCGCAGGCGGAGGCGCGGGCACGAGCACAGGAGCAAGCGGAAGCGACGGCACGTCAGCAGGCGTCGGAGCGCGAGCGTGCGGCGGCGCAGGCGAGGGCGGCCGAACAGGCTCGGGCACGGGCGGCGGCACAGGCCGCGCAGGCGCAGGCAGCGGCACAGGCGCGAGCACGGGAGCAGGCAGAGGCGGCGGCACGCGCGGAGGTTGCGGCACGGGAGCGTGCGGCGGTGGAGGCGAGAGCGGCAGCAGAGGCGCGCGAGCGAGCCGCGGCGCAGGCCGCGCAGGCAGAGGCGGCCACGCGGGCACGAATGCAGGAAGAGGCAGAGGCGGCGGCACGTGCAGAGGCCGCGGCGCGCGAGCGTGCAGCGGTGGGGGCCGCGGCAGCGGGGCAAGCACGAGCAGCAGAGCAGGCCGCAGCAGCGGCGGAAGCGCTGGCCGCGGAGCAGGCACGGGCGGCAGCAGAAGCACGAGCAGCAGAGCAGGCACGGGCAGCACGACCGACGGTGGACGGTCCGCCTCCGCGCGGCACGGCGGCGTACGACGCCTATCTGCGGGAGATGCTGAACGCGACGACGCAGGGGATTGCACCGGGCGTCGGTTCTGTGTCGGAGCCGGGTGAGCCTGCACGTCGGACGGCGCCGAAGGAGCTGACGCTGGCGGAGAAGTTGCGGGATGGGTTTGTCCCGGGGAGCGGGTCGGTGGTGACGCCGCCGGCGGTGGATAAGGCTCCTGTGATCGGTCCGCCTCCGCGCGGTACGGCGGCGTACGACGCGTATCTGCGGGAGATGCTCAACGCGACGACTCAGGGAGTTGCGCCGGGCGTCGGATCGCCGTCGGTAGCCGGTGAGCCCGCGCGTCGGACGGGGCCGAGGGAGCTGACGTTGGCGGAGAAGCTGCGCGACGGATTCATTCCCGAGAGCGGAGCGAGGGTGACTCCGCCTGCGAGGGTTCGGGAGGTGCCCGCCGACGGTCCGCCTCCGCGCGGTACGGCGGCGTATGAGGCGTATCTGCGAGAGATGCTGAACGCGACACCGCAAGGGATTGCGCCTGGCGTCGGATCACTGTCGGAGCCGGGTGAGCCGGCGCGTCCGGAGGGGGCGCGGGAGCTGACGTTGGCGGAGAAGTTGCGGGATGGGTTTGTTCCGGTGTCGGACGGGTCCCGGGAGTCTCGTGTGCCGTCGATCGGTGATTTGAGCGAGAGAGAGAAGCGCCTGCTCCGAAATATGGAGCGCGTGCCGGCGAGTGGGCAAGGGAATCCAGAGGATGAGGATGCCGACGGTTTCGACCCGATCGGATGGGGGTTCGGGTTGGCGAGCCGGGGAGTGGATCTGGGTATCGACGGAGCGAAAGCTGGTATTGACCTCGGGATCGATGCGGGAAGACTGCCATTTGAACTAGGGGACGATGCCCTTGGCTTCGGACTCGATTTTGCCGATACGGCCTACGACTACGCGCTAGACGTACCAGGTGACGCCTATGACTACGGGCTCGATCGTGCGGGCGACCTCGTGGAACTGTCGGAACTGCTTGGCAGAGAGGGCGAGGCGGGGCTCCGAGCGATTGGTTCGGAACTGGGCGAGATTGATGACATTGGAGGTCTAAACGGTCTTCGCGAGCGAGTGCACCAGTCGCTTCTCGGGGCGGCGACGGGGCGACCCAAGCCATGGATCTTGGGTGAGGCGCTACTCAACCGGGAACTCCCTGACGCTTCCGACGGGATGGCGTGGCGAGCACTTCAAGGATTGCTAGGGAACGAGACGTACAGCGGCGACGACCATCCCCTCATCGGTGCGTTCCCTGAGGGCTCAGCCGTGCGGGACATTGGTGATCCGTTGTTGGAGTGGGTCACCGATCCGTCTGTGGTGACTGCTGGTGTTGTTGGAGCTCGCACGGGTGCAGCGGGAGGTCCATGGGGCATGGTAGGTGGTGCTCTGAGTGCAGTAGGAACCGAGCTGCTCTGGGAGTTGAGCTCTGAGGATTCGGAGCTGGCAGAAGCGCTGGATGAACATCTGGTCGATCCGACCGGAGAGTCCCTGCGTCGCCTCAATGAGCACTTTGGCCGGGTGTTCAATCAGAGTCGATGGTTGCCGCGATAGGCCCGGCGATCCTTCATGGCTAGTGATGATGGTCGAGGTTCGGGCCCGATCCGCTAACCGTGCGACCCGCGCTGCAGAGTGCACTATCCACGTATCCCTCGAAGTGCTTCAGCCGGCGGCATCCCGTCTGAAGCGGCCCCTAGCAGAGGTGAAGATCCTCACCGCGATCCCCGCGGCCAGGAATGGGGCGGCGACGAAACCTCCGAAGATTAGGACGAAGTCGATGATGGTGATCCCGGTGATCGATGCGTCGATCTCTATCAGCCAATCGAAGGTTCGCAGCGCCACAAAGAGCGTCACGAAGAAGCTGACCTGAGAGATCAGTTTTTCTCCGGAGGTCTCCAGAGGGGGACTCAGTTTTCGCCGTAGCGCCTGAATTCGTCCCGTGCGGGCATCTCCATAGTTAGCGTTCATTGCCGTCAGCCCCCTGCATCGCCACCCCGAACCATGCTGTGGACCCTTGTATTGCAGTACCAGATTGACCAAGACCACGAGTCTAACCGATACCTGACGAGGCAGGCCATCCGGGAGGGGAGAGTACGACGCAGGGGATTGCGTCGGGGGTTGGCTCGTTCTCGGAGGCGGGCGAGGTTCACACCTCGAGACTTGCGGCTTGGGTCGACTCGATCAGCGTGAGTTCAGCGCTCTGAGTGCCGAGATCACGACAGTGTAGAGGCCAAACAGTGCGAAGGAGATGAGGGCCACGACCGCAAACCAAAGAGTAAATGATGCCGGAAGATCGAACCGGATGTTTCCGGTGTCGACGATACGCAGGGGTCTCAGATCAAAGGCGTCTATCAGCCACATCGAGACGAAGACGCCGGAAAAGAAGGCTGCGTGCCCGCCACGGGTCGCCCAGGTTGCTCGGAGCTGGGCTCGGACTCGTTGCACTGCTGTCCTCCAACCGCGGGTCGCAGGTCCGCCTAGAACGGTCATCCTAACCGACGTCTGACGACACGATGGCGGTGGCGCAGGTCGATTCTACCGAAGCAACTCTCCGCCGAATGCCACGCGGCCTCTTCCCGGCGGCTCGTAGATGACGTGGACGTGCTCGACGTCGCGGCCGGTGACCTCAGCGATGGCCGAGGCGAGGGCTGCGGCTTCGATCGCGAGTTCGTCGGGGGTGCCGAGGTCGGCTTTGATGATGGTGACGAGGACAGGGTGGGCGCCGGCGTAAGCGTCGCCGTTCTCGGCGTATTCGGCGGGGGAGAGGGAGCGAAGGCGGACCCAGGTGCCGTTGGGCTCGGATCCGAGGACGTTGCCGGCGGCATCGGCGATCTGGCGGGCGAGGCCTTCGGGGGGTGGGGCGCCGTCGCCGACGAGGTCGATGTCGAGGATCGGCATCGGCGGGTGGCGGCTCAGAGGCCCTGGGGCGTATCGGCGATCAGGCCGGATTCGGCCATCGCGCCGATTTCGGCGGAGGTGTAGCCGGCGACTTCGTTGAGCACCTCGACGTTGTGCTGGCCGAAGCAGGGGGCGGGGCCGAGCGTGGCGATGGGGCGGCGGGCCATGCGCCAGACGGGGCGGGTGGAGAGCTGCTTGCCGGCGGCGGGGTGGTCGTAGGTGAGGAAGGCCTCGCGCGCGGCGAGGTGTTCGTCGTACTTGAGCATGCGCGGCGTGAGCACGGAGGAGGCGGCGACGCCGGCTGCCTGGAGCTGCTCGGAGGCTTCGTCGGCGTCGCGGCCACGCGCCCATTCGGCGATGACGGCGTCGATCTCGTCCTGGGCGGCGACGCGACCGGCGAGAGTGGTGTAGGCGTCGTCATCGAGGCGGGCGTTGCCGAGCACGGAGCGGAGGCCGGCCCACGCCTCGTCAGTGTCGACGGCGACGGCGAGGTAGGTGTCGACGATCTCGGCGACCGGCTCGCCGTCGATGCCGAGCTGGACGCGCGGTTCGGTGTCGCGGGTGCGGTAGACGCCGTGGGGGGCCATCCAGGGGTCGCGGTTGCCGATCCTCGTGGGGAGCGGGTCGCCGATCGCCTCGGCGAGGATGTACTCGCCGACGAGGCCGACGATGCCATCGCGCTGGGGGACGACGATGTAGCAGCCCTCGTTCGTGCGCTCGCGTCGGTGGAGTGCGACGGCGACGGCGCCAGCGGTGGTGGTGCCGGAGACGGGGTCGCCGTAGGAGATGCCGCTCTTGTGCGGCGGGCCGCCCTCGTAGCCCTGGAGCGCGACGAGGCCGCCCATCTGCTCGATGGTGGGGCCGTAGCCGACGCGGGCGGCATCGGGGCCTTCGTGGCCGAAGCCGGGCATGGAGACGTAGATCAGTTTCGGGTTCAGCTCGTGGAGCTGGTCATAGCCGAGCCCGAGCCGATCGGCGACGCCGGAGCTCCAGTTCTCGACGAAGACATCGGCGGTGGCGAGGATGCGCTTGAGCGCCGCGGCGCCCTCGGGCTGCTGGAGGTCGATCGCGAGGCCACGCTTGTTGCGGTTGTACTCGTTGAAGTAGGCGCTGAGGTTGACGCTCTCCGCGGTGGCGACGCCGCCGAGGCCGCGGACGGAGTCCGGGAACGCTGGGCCCTCGATCTTGATGACGTCGGCACCGAGGTCGCCGAGGATGCGCGCGCAGATCGGCCCCGCCCAGATGTGCGAGAAGTCGAGGACGCGCAGGCCCTCCAGCGGGCGTGTCGGCGTGCTCATCGCGCACCCCCCGTGGCGTCGGCGCGCTCCTCGGCCGCGACCGCGCCGAGGA
>JABIST010000233.1 GCA_018700215.1 Dehalococcoidia bacterium
CGACCAGGTCGAGAATCGTCGCCTCGGTTGTCACGTCGAGGCCGGTCGTCGGTTCGTCCATCACCAGCAGATGGGGTTCGCAAGCCAGTGCCATTGCGATTACCACGCGTTGCTGCATTCCGCCGCTTAGCTCGTGCGGGTAGCTCTCCACCACTCGTTCGGGGTCGCTCAGGCCCACACTTTCAAAGAGCTCCAGTGTTCGTTGCTGTGCAGCCTCTTGCGACAGGTCCAGGTGCTCGCGCAGCACTTCTTCGAGCTGTGGGCCCACACGCATCGTCGGATTGAGCGAGGTCGCTGGGTCCTGGTAGACCATCGCGACTCGCCCACCGCGCAGCTCGCGCAGTTCGGCTTCGGACAGCTCGTTGATGTCCTGTCCTTCGAACCGAATCGAACCCTCCACCACAGCCGTCCCAGGGAGGTAGCCCAGAGCGGCGAACGCGACCGTCGATTTGCCACAGCCGGACTCACCGACGATTCCCACTACCTCGCCGCGCCGCACCGTCAGCGAGGCGTCGCGCACCGCGCGGACGGTCCCCCTGGGCGTGTAGAAGGTGACCCCGAGATTCTTGATCTCGAGCAGCGGCGCGTCATCGGCAGAGCCAGTCGCTCCGGGTGCGTCCAGTACCTGGGTCATTGCGGCGTCTCCTTTGGCAACTGGTGTGCCTCGCGTAGACCATCCGCCACCAGGTTGATGCCAATCACTAGCGTCGCGATCGCGATCGCCGGTACGAGGGTGAACGTCGCTGATGTGGTGATGAACTGCCGGCTCTCATTGATCATTCGTCCCCAGTCCGGTGAGGGCGGCTGCACGCCGAGTCCAAGGAACCCGAGCGACGAGGCCAGGAGAATCGCGTAGGACAGCCGCACCGATGCCTCGACGCCGAGGACGGGTGCCGTATTCGGCAGAATCTCGCGGAACACGATGTACCAACCGGGCTCGCCTCGCAGGCGTGCGCTCTGGACGAATTCCAGCTCCTTGATCGTTAACGCCGCACTGCGGAGGACGCGTGCTACCCGCGGAATGAAGACCACCGCGATGGTGATCACGATGAACACCTTCTCCTCGAATTGCGGCGACATCAGCGGAATCTCCAGCTCCCGCGCCATCGTCGCAACCAGCAGTGCGAGTAGCAGACCGGGGAACGACATGAAGCCGTCCATGATCCGCATCACCACTTCGTCAACCATCCCGCCCTTGTATCCGCTCGAAATCCCGATCGCGGTCCCGATCGCAATCCCGAACGCCGAGCCCACCACTGACATCGTGATGATCGAGGTCGCCCCGGACAGGATTCGACTCAGCAGATCTCGCCCAAACTGGTCGGTGCCCAGCAGGAATTCGAGGCTCGGGCCTTCAAGTCGGTGTTCCAGGTGGAACTCGGTGTGTGGGTAGGGCGTGAGCGACGGGCCGACGATCGCGATGAACAGGTGCAGCGCGATCAGTGGTAAACCGATTCGGCCGGAGGATGTCCGCAACAGCAACGCGATTTCGTTTCGGACCGCTCGTGCCCAGCGCCAGATCCAGAACGGCTTGCTTGCTTCCACGTGGGCCTTTCCGCCTGCGTCGGGAGTTCCTGTCACCACTGCCATCGTCGTTCCCTAGTTCAGTCCGACGCGTGGATTCAGTGCCGCATAGCTGAGGTCGGCAATCAGGTTGCTGATGGCGTACGCGGCGGCCAGGATCAACGCCAGCGCTTGCAGCAGTGGCGTATCGCGAGTCTCGATCGAGGTCAGGAGCAGTCTCCCAAGGCCTGGATACGCGAACACCGATTCCACGATGATCAGGCCGCCCAGCATCCAGCCGATGTTGATCGTGATCACGCTGATCGTCGGCAGCATCGCATTCGGCACCGCATGCCGGAACACAACACGCCGGTACGACAAGCCCTTCAGCGTGGCGGTCCGCACGTAGTCCGTGTCCAACTCTTCGATCACGTTCGCCCGCGTCATTCGCATGATGTAGGCGAAGAGCACGCCCATCAGGGTCATTGCGGGCAGGATCAATATCTCGGGTCGGCTCAGCGGACTCGTCCCCGGCTGGATCAAACTGGACGATGGTAACCATCCGAGCGTGGTCGCGAAGATGATGATCAGCACCACCCCGGTCACGAACTCGGGTAGTGAGATCGCGACAAGGCTGACCACGCTGAACAATCGATCGATCAACGAATCCTTCTTCACCGCGGTCAAGATCCCCACGGCGACTGCCGTGGGGACTCCCACGACGAACGCGAATACCGCCAGCAGCAATGAGTTCCCGAGGCGAGCGAGCACGAGGCCGCCGACCGGCTGGCCGTCGCGCAGCGATTCGCCCAGGTCTCCCTGCACCACGCCACCGAGCCAGTTTAGATAGCGGACATGTGGCGGATCATCGAGCCCGAGCTTCTTCCGCATCGCCTCAAGATTCTCATCAGTCCGCCCCTGGCCAAGTGCCGCGGTGGCGGCGTCGCCAGAGAGCACTTCGGTCATTGCGAAAATCGACGCTGAAACGAACAGCAGTGTCACGAGGATCAGCGAGATGCGGACGATGAAGAATCGCGCCACGGCGTTCCTTTCGCGCTTGGTGTGGACAGACGGACGGGCGAGCGAGACATCCTCGCCCGCCCATCACTACCGACGAACTACGCGTCGTTCAGCCAGACATCGTCCAAAATTAGCCAGTTGCTTGGGTGCGCGTGCAGGTTCTGAACGCGGTCCGTGACGCCCACCAGAATCGGGCGGAACACCGGAATAATCCGCGGTACCTCAGCCAAGAAAATCTCGTGGATCTTCTTGTAGGTCTCCTGACGCTCTTCCAGCACCTGTCCGCGTGCCGCCTTGATCAGGCTGTCCACTTCGTCGTTCAGGAAGTGCGCCTCATTCCAAGGCGCATCTGACAGATAGGTGATCGACAGCGCCTGGTCCGGGTTGCGGCCGTTCCAGGTCACCGTGGTGAACGGTTCCACCAACCACACGTCAGACCAGTAGGAGTCCTCCGGTGCCTGCTGGATCGAGATGTTGATCCCGCCGTCCCGCATCGACTCCTTGGCTGCCTGGGCCAGCTCTACCATTCCCGGCGCCACCGTGGAGGTGTGCAGCGTGATATCCAGGCCACCGTCGTGCCCGGCCGCGGCCAGCAATTTCTTGGCCTCCGCGGCGTTGTACGCAGGCGCTTCCAGACCGGTGGCGTGTGGGTCAGTCGGCGGAATCGGCATGTCGTGCGCGATTCCACCGAGGCCGAACAGTGCCGCATCGTTGATCAGCTTGCGATCGGTCGCCAGCTGCATCGCCTGCCGCACTCGTAGGTCGTTGAATGGAGCAACATCGATCTGCGGCGCGAGGGTCAGGTATGAGCCGCTCGAGGTGATCTCGGTGTGCGTGCCATCGTTCGAATCAACTTGCTGCGCCTGCGCGGCGGTTGTCGGCCACATCATGTCCACATCGCCGGAGATCAGCGATAGCAGCCGCGTCTCTTCTTCCGGGATGTACTGGAATACCAGTCTGTCGGCGTACGGCAGTGGGCCGCCCCAGTAATCCGGATCCCGCTCGAAGACGGTACTTTCGTTCGGCTTGTGCTCGGTGATTCGGAACGGTCCCGTGCCGAACTCTTCAAGCGACAGTCGCGATTCGTCGACCGTCGAAGGGAGCATTCGGCCCTGGTAGAGCGAGAGTGTGTCCGGCGCGAACGCGTTTGGAGACTCCAACACCAGCTTCACCGTGTGGTCGTCTGGCGTCTCGATCGATTGGATGAACCCCAGTGCTGCACTGGCCGCCGAACCTGTGTCCGGGTTCTGCATCCGCTCGATCGAGTACTTCACGTCGGCCGAGGTGAAGTCTTTCTCGATGTTGCGGAACTTCACGCCTTCGCGCAGCTTCAGCGTGTACTCGGAGAGATCGGGATTCGCCTCCCAAGACTCCGCGAGCATGGGCTGCAGTGTGCCATCGGCCCGCCGACGGATCAGATTGTCGTAGGCAGCCATCGTGATCGTCGCGTCCGTCGTGCTCACGCTCAGCGCTGGGTCCAACGTGTTGACGTCCGCCGAGAGCGCTCCCGTCAGGGTGCCGCCCTGCTTGGCGTCGCCCATGTCGCCGCCACCGCTGCCGCCGTCGCCGTCGCCGTCGCCTTCATCATCGCCACAGCCGATCAGCACGGCGCCTGCGAGCCCGGCCGCACCGAGCGCGGTCCCGCGCAGTACCCCACGACGCGAGATGCGCTTTCGAGTCCAGTAATTTGTTTCCATGTTGATATCCCTCCGGATGTCCCTCCGCTGGCGCACCCGCATCCGTTGCGGGGCGACCGAATTTCGGCCCAGCCAGTCGTCTCCTACATTTTTTCGGTGTGTGTACGGGGAGCAAGTGTCTGTAAACCATACGCTACAGACATCAGATGACAACCCTGAGCGAAATAAGGCCGGTGTGCGAACGGGTAATCGCACATCTCGTTCCCCTGCAGACGGGACGATCAGTTCAAGCGATTTCCGGCAGCCGCTGCGTCTCGATGTGCGCTCCACCCATGGCGGTCATGCCGTCGCGCGGTACGAACGTCGTGATCCGCCGTCGCTCGTTACGCGGCTGTGCCCGCACGAATCGGGCAATTCGCTCCGGGCTCAACTCGTCGCGCGTCGTTGCCAGGTACTGGCGCGTCCAGATCGAGGGCAGTCGAGCCAGCTCCGGAAACTGCCGCCGCAGCCCGCTTGCCGAATGTCGCTTCAGCCGCGACACGATCATCGCGGGGGCGAGGTCCGTTGTGGCGTATGTGGTCACCACCAGGTAATCGACACCGGCGCCCACTTCAGCGATCTGCACGCCCAGCGTGTCCGCCGCCTCGGTCAGGAGTTCAGTCGCGCGAGAGAGGATCGGCCCGTTGAGAAACGGCCGTCGTCGCCGCGTCGCCCACACGAAGTGGTAACGGATGTCCGAACTGACCGATTCTTCGGGAGCTGGTGTTGTAAGCATCCCCTGTATTCTAGGCCCAGAACGCCTCTGGGCCGCTAGTCCCCAACGTCCTGCTCTCGAAAAATTCCCGTCAGATCCTCGGCAACCTCGCCGCGTTTACCACCGCGCGCCCCACGTACGGCACGCCCTGCTTGATCGGCGCCGTGCGGATCCACTCGCGTGGCGTGTGCGCTTCGCCCCCCGTTGTGACACCGACGCAGGTGGCGGGGATGCCGAGGCCGGTCGCGTGGTTCGCGTCCGTGCTGCCGCTGTTGAACTGCGCCGCACCCAGCCCGCTGTCTCGGCGCGCCCGCAGCACCGCGCCGATCAGCGGGTTGTTGCGATCGATGCTGCCCGCCGGGCGCCGGCCGATCCGTCGGATCGTCAGCGCGCCCTCATCGCTGGGCACCGCGTCGCGCACCGTGCGCTTCATCGCGACGTCCAGCGTTGCGAGTGAATTCGGGTCGTCCGAGCGCAGGTCGATCTCGCAGACCGCCTCGGGCGCGATTGTGTTGACCGATCGACCGCCGCGGATCACGCCCACGTTCATCGTCGTCTTCGGTTCGACTCCTGCTTTGGGGAGCAGTGGCTTCAGCGCCGCAATTGCCCCGGCCAGCAGCTGAATCGCGTTCGGCCGTCCGTAGGCGCCCCACGAGTGACCGCCCTCGGTGGTCACTCCGATCTCGTAGCGCAGGCTGCCCACCGCGCCGAGCTGCACGCGATCGAGCGCGAGCCCCTCGACGGCGAGCACGCGATCGAACTGCCCCGCGTAGTTCTTGCAGAGCGCGCGAATCCCATTGAGGTCGCCGCGCCCTTCCTCACCCACATTCGCCGCCAGCAGCACATCACCGATTCCTCGGGGAGCCGCGTCCTGCAGCGCCTGTCCCACGGCCAGCACCGTGGCGACTGACAGCGAGTTGTCGCCGATGCTCGGGCCGAGCAACTTCCCGCGCTCTCGACGAATTGTGACCTCGCTGTCGGGGAACACGGTGTCGAGGTGCGCGGCCACCAGCACGCGCCCGCGCTTCGGGTCGCCTCGGCGGATCGCCACCACGTTCCCCTTGCGGTCGCGGTTGAGGGAGTCCCACCCGCCGATCTCCGCGAATCGCTGTTCGACGTAGCGCGCGCGCTCCTGCTCCTTGAACGTCGGTGCTGGAATCTCCGCCACTCGAATCGCTTCTTCGATCGTCGCGTTTACCAGCGATTCGAGTCGCTGCTCGTACTTCGTCGCCATGGGGACGCTCCAATCGGTTGGCTGGGTCGATGCGGTGCATATCATGGCGCAGCCGCCCACCACCTGCACGGAGGTTTCCCCTGCGCGACGAACTCACCGTCCTCGGATTGCGCGTCGACACGCGACTGACCGTGGTTGTCACGGCGACCACGATGCTGCTGCTCTTCGAGGAGTACCGGCAGCTTTTCTCCGCCGACACCTTCGGTACCTCACTCCGCGCCGGCGCCGCAGACCATGTCTTGCTCTACTTCGTCATCCCCGCAGCACTGGTTGTGCTCGTCCTGCGGGACTCACTGCGTGACTACGGGTTTCGTCTGGGCGACTGGCGCGCCGGGCTCCGCTGGGCCGCTGGCGTCCTGCTGGTGATGTCGCCGATCCTGTTCTTCGCGGCCCAGACCCCTGAGATCCAGGAGTACTACTCGAGGACCGAGCGGTCGGTCCTGGACGTCATCCTCGTCTCCGGCATCGACCTCATCGGCTGGGAGTTCATGTTCCGTGGTTTCCTCTTCTTCGGTCTCTACCGTGCGATCGGCCCTTCCGCGGTGCTGATCCAGGCCGTCCCGTTTGCGATGGCCCATATCGGCAAGCCCGAACTCGAATCGATGACTACCTTCGTCGGTGGCGTCGGCTTCGGCTGGATCGCCTGGCGCACGGACTCCTGGTATTACCCGTTCCTGATCCACTGGATGCTCAACATCTTCGTCCGCCTGGTTGCCATGAGCGCCTAACAAGGGGCGATCCTAGACTCGCCTCTTGGCCCGCTTGCTCGATCACAGGTACCGATGACCAATCCCACCGAGGAGCCTCGAGGCACCGCCCGCGACGCGATCCGACTCCGTCCGTTTCGATTGTTGCTGCTCGCCGGCATGGGACTCCAACTTGGCGGCTGGATTCAGCGGGTCGCGCTGCTCTGGCTTGTCTACGAGTTGACTGGCTCTGCAGCGCAACTCGGCGGCGTCGCCTTCGTCCAGACCATCTTCGTGCTCGTGATCGCGCCACTGACCGGCCCGCTTGCCGACCAGATCGGCGCTCGGCGCTCGTTGATGTCGGCCACCACGTTGCAGGCGACAGGCGCGGTCGTGCTCGTCGTCGCCGTCACCGGTGGCTGGGCCTCATTGCCGCTGCTCTACGTCGTCTCCGTCACCTACGGCGTCGGTCAGTCGATCAATCAGCCGATGCGCAACCTGCTCGTCTACGACGCCGTCGGTCGAGAGCTGCTGAAGCCTGCGCTCGCGCTCAACGCGCTGACCGGCAACCTCATGCGCGTCGTTGGCCCCAGCATCGGCGGAATCCTCGTCGGTTTCTTCGGCAGCGAGTTTGCGTTCATGACTCAGGCCGTCCTGCTTGGTGCCTCAGTAGCGGTGGTCTGGATGCTCCGCATCGACGTCACGAGGGCCGGTGCGCGCACCTCGCTCCTCTCCGAGATTGGGAGTGGCATCGGTCACGTCTTTTCGAACCCGCCCGTGCGTACCTCCATCCTCATCTCTTTCGTCACCTTCACGCTCGTCTATCCGTACATGCAGTTCATGGCCGTCTTTGCCGACGAACTCGGCGGCGGCGCTACGGGCTACGGCCTGCTCTCCTCGGCGATCGGCGTCGGTTCGCTCATCGGCTCCACCTACGTCGCCACCGGTCGAGGTGGCATGCGCACCATGCTCTGGGGCGGAGCGATCTACATGATGTTGCTCGTCATCTTCACCCAGATGACGCAGTTCTGGGTCGCCTTTGGTGTACTCGCGCTGGCAGGAATCGCGCACTCGCTCTTCAGCACGCTGAACCAGGCGCTCCTCCAGCTCAACGCCGGCGAGGAGTATCGCGCCCGGGTCATGGGCCTCTACACCTGGGCCGGTGGGCTCGAACCGTTCACCGTGCTTGGCCTCGGTTTCCTCGCGGACAAGTTCGGCGTGACCAACACCCTCGGCAGCTCGCTTGCCGTCGCGGGCGTCATCGCCGCCCTCTTCGCGCTCAACCAGAGCCGCACCGAAGAGGCCGCTCGTCGAGCGTCCGAGGTCGCCTGACACCCTCGAACGCCACTTCCGAGGCGACTACGAATCTGGGTGCTATGCTGCGATCTGTCACGACGTGGTGTTCGGGGAAGCCGGTGTAAGTCCGGCGCTGTCCCGCAACTGTGACTTGTCGTTCGGGTCGCTCCCGACGGCGAGAAGTCAGAACACCGGCCCGCGTCAATTGTCGAACCTGCGAGGACAGGCGACGGCGGCGCAGGGTTCCATGGACCCAGCATCGACCATCACACCTGCCCCCTCGCCCAGGAGGGGGTTTCTTGTGCCCCCTCCACGAGGAGGTACATGAAATGGATTCGGTCTTCTATCGGAGATGGGCCATTCGCCCACGATTCGTCACCGCGATCGCGCTGATCGCGGTACTGCTGTTTGCCGCCTGCAGCGGTGGCGACGCCGCCACGGCTACGCCTACCGAGGTGCCAACAGCCGCGCCCACTGCTACGCCGACGGCTACCCCCGAGCCCACACCTGAGCTAATGCTCATCGCTGACTCCGATGGCTTCGAATTGATCTTCGAGGTGGCTCCGACCCGCATCATCTCCCTCTCACCTGGAGCCACCGAGATTCTCTTCGCCATCGGTGCAGGGGATCAGGTGGTCGCCGTGGACGAGTGGGCGAACTTCCCACCCGAGACGGAGAACCTCGAGCGGGTGAAGTACATCGACCCGGACCCGGAGCGCGTGCTCTCGCTCACCCCGGACCTCGTGCTGATGGCCACCGCGCAGCAGCCGCAGGTGGAGCAGCTTCGCTCGCTCGGCCTTACCGTGATGTTCAACCTCGAGCCTGACAGCATCGAGGGTGTGCTGGACAACATCCTGTTGCTCGGTCTTGTCACCGGGCACACCGAAGAGGCAGAGACCCTCGTCGCTCAGATGCAGATCCGCATCGCGCTCGTCGAGGAGGCGATCGCCGGTGTCGACGAAGGTCCGCGCGTCTTCTACGAACTGAGCAGCGATCTGTACACCGCAGCGCCCGACACCTTCATCGGTGGCACACTCACGTTGCTGAAGGCCCAGAACGTCGCCGTTGGTGCGGAGAGCGCATTCCCGCAGCTCACCGCCGAGGCGCTGATCGCAGCCAACCCGGAAGTGGTGCTGCTCGCCGACGGGGTTTGGGGCGAGAGCTTCGAGACCGTCGCCGCGCGCCCCGGTTGGGACGCCGTCGACGCCGTCATCAGCCAGCGCGTCTACGGAGTCGACCCCGACACGGGCAACCGCCCTGGTCCGCGCATCGTCGAGTCCATCGAGGAAATCGCGGCGCTGCTCTACCCGGATCGGTTTGAGTAGTGAACGTCGAGCGCACTGCGACGCCGCTTGAGGTGGCCCCCGAGATGATCGAGGTGCGCTCGGCATTCGTTCCGCGTCTGTTTGCACGGAATGGACCGGTGTTCGCGGCTGCGATGTTGTTGCTCGCAGTCGCGCTGATCGCGCTGACACAGGGTGCGGCGGACATCCCGATCCGAACCACGGTCGGACTGCTGCTCGACCGCCTCCCGTTCGTGACCATCGAGCAGGACGTCCCCGCTACCTGGGAGCGCATCGTCTTCGATATCCGTCTTCCGAGGATCATTGCGGCGGCGCTCGTCGGATCAGCGCTCTCTTACTCCGGCACCGCCTACCAGGGTATCTTCCGCAACCCACTCGCGGATCCATTCCTGCTTGGCGTCGCCTCGGGTGCTGGGTTCGGTGCCGCGATTGCGATCGTCTCACCACTGCCGAGCGACGCCTATGGTTTCGGCTGGGTACCAGTCTTCGCGTTCATCGGCGCCACCGTCACGGTGACGCTGGTCTACCTCGTATCGAGGTCGGCTCCGGGCTCGCAGGGTGCGACGCTGATCCTCGCGGGGGTCGCGCTCTCCGCCGTCCTCTCGGCCGGCATCTCGTTCATGCTGCTCACCGGGGGCAACCAGACCCAGCCGATCCTGTCGTTCATCTTCGGTGGCTTCAACACCGCCTCGTGGACCCGCCTCGCCGCCGCACTGCCTTACATCGCCGTCGGCGGCCTCGTCGTCTCCCTGCACGCACGAATCCTCAACGTCTTCCAGCTCGATCGTGAGCAGGCCGCCCAGCTCGGTGTCGACGTGACGAAGTCCACCTTGATCGTCCTCGCCGCCGCCTCGCTGATGGCCGCTGCCGCTGTCGCTGTCGCTGGCATCATCGGCTTCGTCGGGCTGATCGTCCCACACGCCGCGCGCATGCTCGTCGGCTCGGACCACCGTCGCCTGCTCCCTGTCGCCGCCCTCGGAGGCGCCGCCTTCTTGATCGCCGCCGACCTGGCATCGAGGACGCTGCTTGCCCCGCAGGAGATTCCGGTCGGTGTGCTCACCGCCATGCTCGGTGGCCCCTTCTTCCTTTACCTCCTCCGTACCCGCCGAGTGGATGGCGGACGATGACCGCCTCCGCCTCGGTAGCCCCTCTGCTTGACGTGAGTGGCATCGAGGTCCGCATCGGTGGCCGCGCGCTCCTGAGCGACGTCGCCCTCACTGTCGGCCGAGGTGAGGTCGTTGGCCTCGTCGGTCCGAACGGCGCTGGCAAGAGCACGCTGCTTCGCGCGATCAGCGGCGTGCAGCCCTCGGAAGGTAGCGTCGCAATCGAGGGTCGTTCCGCCTCCGAGTTTGATCGACGCGAGTTCGCCCGAACGGTCGCCGTCGTCCAGCAGCTCCCCGAGGCGCCGCCATCGATGCGTGTGGGTGACCTCGTGTTGCTCGGTCGACACCCGCACCTCGGCTGGTTCGACCACGAATCCGCCCGCGACCACCAGATCTCACGCCTCGCCATGAGTCGCGCCGGCTGCCTCGAGTTCGCCGAACGCGAACTTGGCACCCTCTCCGGTGGCGAGCGGCGACGCGCCTTTATCGCCCGCGGCCTCGCCCAGGAGCCCGCACTGATGCTGCTCGACGAACCGACGGCCAACCTCGATGCTGGCGCCCAGGCCGAGGTCTGCGAGCTGCTCCGCGAACTCGCCGCCGATGGTGTTGGCGTGCTGGTCGTCCTCCACGACCTCACCCTCGCCGCCGCCTACTGCGACCGCGTCGTCCTCCTCGCCGATGGCCGCGTCCTCGACAGTGGTCCACCCGCCGAGGTGATCACCGCCGACCAGGTCGCTCGGATGTACGGCTCCGGCGTCACCGTGCTCCACCACCCGGATCACGGCCGCCCGATCATCGTCCCTGCCGCTCGCGACTGACCTTCGGCTCTCCCGTCTGAACGCGGCGTCCCCATACTGGCGGGTGGGGGGTTGTGATGATCATCGTCTGGTTGCTCGTCACCATCGTCGGCTTTGGCATTGCTGTCGTCGCCAGCCGCAGCGCCACTACCTTCGCGCAGGTCCTCGCACTCCGAGCCGGCGTTCCACCGCTCGTCATCGGCCTCACGATTGTTGGAGTTGGCACGAATCTCCCCGAGATCGCCAACTCGATCGTCGCCTCGTTCTCCGACCACGGCGACCTCAACGCTGGTGCCGCCATCGGTTCCGTCGCCGTGGATGTCACGCTTGTCCTCGGTCTGCTCCCGTTCGCTGCCGGCGCGTTCTACCTCGGACGCATCGACCTTCGCATCGCCAGCGTCGCGATCATCGCCGCGCTGCTGCTTGGCCTCTGGCTCATCTCAGATGGCGAACTCAGCCGGACCGATGGTGCTGCGCTCGTCTTCGCATGGATCGCCGGCAGCGCAGTCCTCTGGGCCACGGCCCGCGCGCTGCTTCGCGCTGAGGTTTCCGAGCGGGCTGAGGGTTCAATCACCACCCAGCTCTTGGCGCTCCTTGGCACCCTGACGCTGGTTGCCGTCGGCGCCACCATCGCCGTCACCGCGCTGATCAACCTCGCCGAAATCGCCGGCCTCCCGGAGTACGCCATCAGCTTCTTCGGCACTTCCATCGGCACCTCCCTGCCCGAACTCACCGTCGATATCGCCGCCGTCCGACGCCGCGCCTGGGGTCTCGCCCTCGGCGACGCCTTCGGCTCCGCCTTTGTCGATGCCACCGTCTCCCTCGGCATCGGCCCGCTCGCCTCCCCTACCGCCATCGATGCCGACCTCGCCACTCGCGGCAGCATCGGCGCGCTCGCGGCCGTCACATTCGTCGCCATCGTCCTCTGGCGCCGCAAGAAGCTCGCCCGAGGCGAGGGCGCGGTCCTGCTCCTGGCCTATGCGCTGCTCTACCCGCTCGTGTTGGTGGGCTAATTTCCCGAGTGTGAGCCGGCCCGTGGCGGTCCGCGGGGCGTTATGTGATCATCGAGTTCGCTCGGTGCCGACCCGAGCACACGACAGAGAGGCGGCGCGATGAGCGACGCGGACCCACAAGCACACCTGCTCACCGACGACGACGGCGATCCGACGAGCGATCGCCCGTGGATCTTCCGCACCTATGCGGGTCACACGAGCGCGCGTGCCTCGAACGAGCTGTACCGCTCCAACCTCGCTGCCGGCCAGACCGGTCTTTCGATCGCCTTCGACCTGCCCACGCAGACTGGCTACTCCTCGGACCACCCGCTCGCCGCTCCCGAGGTCGGCAAAGTTGGCGTGCCAATCAACAGCCTCGACGATTTTCACATGCTGTTCGATGGCATCCCGCTGGAGCAGATGAACACCTCCATGACCATCAATGCGACGGCCATGTGGCTGCTCGCTCTCTACGTCGCGCTCGCTCAGGAGCGTGGCGAGGATGTCTCCAAGCTCCAGGGCACCACCCAGAACGACATCGTGAAGGAATACCTGGCGCGCGGCACCTATATCTTTCCGCCGGACGCCAGCCTCCGCCTGATCGCCGAGACCTACGAGTACTGCCTTGAAGAGATCCCGCGTTGGAACCCCTCCAACATCTGCTCCTACCACCTGCAGGAGGCCGGTGCTTCGCCCGCTCAGGAACTCGCTTTCGCGCTCGCCAATGCGATCGGCACGCTCGATGAAATCCGCGAACGTGGCAACGTCCCGGCGGATCGCTTCGATGCGCTCGTGGGCCGCATCAGCTTCTTCGTGAACTCCGGCATCCGCTTCGTCGAAGAGATGTCGAAGATGCGCGCCTTCACGGAGCTGTGGGACGAGATCACCAGCGAGCGCTACGGTGTCGAAGACCCACGCTTCCGCCGCTTCCGCTACGGCGTCCAGGTCAACTCGCTCGGGCTCACTGAGCAGCAGCCGGAGAACAACGCCTGGAGAATCCTCCTTGAGACGTTGGGCGTCACCCTCAGCCGCAACGCCCGCTGCCGCGCGCTGCAGCTCCCCGCCTGGAACGAAGCGCTTGGCCTGCCCACGCCATGGGACCAGCAGTGGGCGCTCCGCCTGCAGCAGATCCTCGCCTACGAGAGCGACCTGCTCGATTACCCCGACATCTTCGATGGCTCACCCGTGATCGAGTCGAAGGTGAACGATCTCAAGCGCCAGGCTCGCGAGGAGATCGAGCGCATTCTCGAACAGGGCGGTATCCAGCCCGCCGTCGAATCCGGCTACATGAAGTCTCAGCTTGTCCGTTCGATGGCGGACCGGATCAGCGACATCAACACCGGTGACCGCATCGTCGTCGGCGTGAACCGCTGGACCGAGGCGATCCAGTCCCCGCTCGTGAGCGGCGAGGACGGCGGCATCTTCCGCGTCGATGCCGAGGAAGCGCGCTGGACGCTTGATCGCCTTGAGGAGACGAAGCGCAATCGGGATGACGCCCGCGTCGCCGAGACGCTCGATGCGTTGCGTGCCGCCGCCGTCTCTGGCGACAGCCTCATGCAGCCCTCGATCGATTGCGCGCTCGCCCGCGTCACCACTGGAGAGTGGAGCGACGCACTGCGTGAGACGTTTGGCGAGTACCGCCCGCCCACTGGCATCGAGGGCCAACACCTCGGCCTCACCAGCAGCGACATGGACGCACTCCGCGCGCGCTCGGACGACTTCGCGAAGCGCACTGGTCGCCGCCCGCGCATCGTCGTTGGCAAGCCCGGCCTCGATGGCCACTCCAACGGAGCGGAGGTGATCGCCGTCGCCGCCCGCGACGCCGGCTTCGAGGTCGTCTACTCCGGCATCCGCCTCACGCCACAGGAGATCGTCCAGTCTGCTGTCGACGAATCCGCGCACCTGATCGGCATCTCGATCCTTAGCGGCTCGCACGTCGAACTCGCCGATCAGCTCATGACCTGCCTCGAGGAGTCGGGCGAGGCCGACGAGATCGCCGTCATCTTCGGCGGCATCATCCCGAAGGAAGACATGCCGGTCCTCGAACGGCGCGGCATCAAGCGCATCTTCACACCGTCCGACTTCGACCTTGTGCAGGTGATCGCTGCTCTGCTCGACCTCGTCGAGGAGCAGAGCGGCGCACTGACCGCATGAGCGACTCCACCGAGCCGATCACCTTCGACGCCACCGCGGCCGCCGAGCTGGAGCAGGCGGCCTACGCGATGGCTGCCGAGGCAGGCGCGGCCATCCTCGACACGCTCGGCCAGGAGATCGTCGTCTCCTACAAGGACGAGGCATCCGGCGATCGCGCGCCCACCAACCCCGTCTCCGACGCGGACAAGGCTGTCGAGGCGATGATCGAGGAGCGCATTCGCACCCTGTTCCCGGACCACGCCTTCCTCGGCGAAGAGACAGTCGACTCGTTCGACTCGGCCGCCGAGTTCACCTGGGCCGTCGACCCAATCGATGGCACTCAGAATTTCGTCAACGGCATCCCCTTCTACAGCTCGTCCATCGGCGTTCTCCAGAACGGCGTTCCCGTCGCCGGCGCCGTCTGGGGAGCCTCAACACACACGCTTCATCCCGGCGTCTACCACGCCCACCGCGGCGGCTCGCTCCGCTTCGACGGCGAGTCACTCGACACCGACGGCCGAGCGACCGATGGACGCCTCCGCCGGATCGTCGCGGTCCCGATGGGCAACCATGGCCGGGCGGCGAAGTGGGACTACCGATCGCTCGGTTCCACCGCCCTCGAAGGCGCTCTCGTCGCCGCCGGCGTCCTCGCTGCCGCGCGTAACCCCGACCCACACGTCTGGGATGTCGCCGCCACCGCCGTTCTGGTTCCCGCTTCGGGGCGCGAGATCTGGACCCGTGGCAAGAACGGCTGGGAGCCGCTCGACCGCTTCGACCTCGATAACCTCGCGAAGTGGCGCCAGCTCGTCCTCGTCGCCGATCCGTCTACCGTCGAGGAGCTCAAGCGCTGACGTAGCGGGCCGCGACCCTATACTCGATTCAATGCCCGCACTCCTCGAAGCTCAGAGCCTCGCGAAACACTACGGTGGGGTCCACGCCCTGGATGGCGTCGACTTCACGATCGAGCCTGGCATCACCGGCCTGCTCGGGGCCAACGGCGCCGGCAAGAGCACCGCGCTCAAGCTCTTCCTCGGCCTGATCGACCCCACCGAGGGTCGCGCAATCTTCGAGGGCGTCGACGTCGCCAGCTCGCCCCGCGTCCGCCAGCGCCTCGGCTACATGCCCGAGCACGACTGCCTGCCCGGCAACGTCGATGCCGTCGAGTTCCTCTCATACATGGCCCAGCTCAGCGGACTCCCGAGGCATGACGCCCGCGTCCGCGCCGCCGATACCCTCCGCCACGTCGGCCTCGAGGAAGAGCGCTACCGCACCCTCGGCACCTACTCCACCGGCATGAAGCAGCGGGTCAAGCTCGCCCAGGCGCTCGTCCACGACCCCGCGCTCGCCCTGCTCGACGAACCGACGGCTGGGCTCGACCCGATGGGCCGCCAGCAGATGCTCGAGCTGATCGAACACATCGGCCGCGAGTTTGGCATCTCCGTCGTGCTCTCCTCCCACCTGATGGGCGACGTGGAGCGCACCTGCGATCGGGTGATCGTCCTCGAGGCCGGGCGCGTCTCCCGCGAAGGCTCCGTCGCCGGCTTCACCACCGAGACCACCACGCTCGCCATCCAGGTCTCCGAGGGCGCCGACGCACTGACCGAGGAGCTGCGCCGCCGCGGCCTCGATCCCCGCCCGGACGGCCCTTCACTGATCCTCGAGAGCGTCGAGGAAGATGCCTACGACATCGTCCGTGACGCCGTCGTCGCCTCGGGAGCGCTGCTCTACTCCATGGCCCCCCGCCAGCACTCGCTCACCGAGCTCTTCCGCGACGATCTCGCGCCCAATGCAGCACCAGCAGCCGGCGAGCCCGCCGCCACCGAGGAGCCGTCGTGACGAACGACTCCGCCGTCGGTGAGGTTTTCGACCTCGGCTACCGACCTTACGAGGGCACCCACGAGGGCCGCGTCCAGGCGATCCGCGCGATCTGGCGCGACTCGATCCGCGCCTCGCTCGGCCTCGGACGCAGCGTCAGCTCGAAGCTGCTCCCTATCGGCATCATCGGCCTCGCGTTCGCGCCAGCGGTGATCATGACGGTCATCATCGGCTTCGTCGCTTCCTTCGGCGGCGACGTCGAGGAGTTCGGTCTCCCGACGAACTCGGAGTACTACAAGGGCCTGGCGCTGGTCCCCGTGATGCTCTTCGCTGCCGCAATCAGCCCTGAGATGCTCTGCCCCGATCGCCGCAGTGGTGTGCTCGCCCTGTACTTCGTTCGCCCCCTCACTCCGCTCGATTACGTTGCGGCTCGCTGGCTAGGCTTCTTCTCAGTGAGCCTCGCAATTCTCTGGCTGCCGCAGCTCCTGCTCTTCGCCACCCGCGCCTTCACCGCCGAAAGCCCGTTCGACTGGCTCCGCGATCACCCCTGGTTGCTGCTGCAGATCGCCGGCTCCGGCTTCTCGATGGCTGCGCTGCTGACGAGCATCGGAATGGCCGTCTCCTCCTTCACCGACCGCCGTCCCTACGCCGCGGCCACAGCCCTCGGCCTGCTGATCGGCTCGATCGCCGTCGGAGCGATCGCCAGCGAGGTGACGACCGGCACCACGTCTGACTGGCTCAGACTCCTCAGCGTCGTCGAGTCCTTCCTCCGTGTGAACGACCTGATCTTCCGACTCGGCGGTGGTGCCCTCTCATCCGTCGTCTACGTCGGCCATCTCGTCGCGATCGTCCTCCTTGGCTGGGTGGCCCTCTGGTGGCGCTATCGCGGAGTCGCCTCGTGACCGCCGAGCCCACCATCCACGTCGAGCGCCTCTCGAGGTGGTTCGGGCCCGTCGTCGCCGTGAACGACATCTCCTTCGATGTCACCCCCGGTGTCACAGGTCTCGTCGGTCCGAACGGCGCCGGCAAGACCACGCTGCTCCGCCTCCTCTCCGGCCGCGCCCGCCCCTCCGAGGGCAGCGTCACCGTCCTCGGAGAGCCCGTCCGCAATAATCCCGCCATCTACAACCGGCTTGGCGTCATGACCGAGCACGAGCAGATCTATCCCTACCTCACCGGCCGCCAGTTCGTGGAACTCGCCGCCGCCCTCACCGGCGTCTCGGACGCCGCCGCAGCCGTCGACCGTGCGATCGACCGCACCGGGATGGCCGATGCTCAGCATCGCGCTATGGGCGGCTACTCCCGAGGAATGCGCCAGCGCATGCGCCTCGCTCACGCGCTCGTCCACGACCCAGAAGTCCTGCTGCTCGACGAACCACTCAGCGGTACGGACCCACGCCAGCGCCTCGAATTCATTCAGGTGATCGGCGAACTGGCCGCCCAGGGGCGCAGCATCCTCGTCTCCTCGCACATCCTCGAGGAGGTCGAAACCATGGCCGACCGCATCGTGCTCATGGTCAGCGGCAAGCTCGCCGCCTCCGGTGACTACCGCGCGATCCGCCGCCGCCTCAACCAGCGCCCCTACCTTGTTCGCGTCGACTGCGATCAGCCACGCGTCCTCGCCGCCGGCCTCGTCAACGAGCCGATGGTTCAGTCGGTCACCGTCGAGGGCGACACTGTCCGCGTCCTCAGCCTCGATGTCGGTGCACTTCAGCGCGCGATCCCCGTCGTCGCCCAGGCCCACTCGGTCCGGCTCAGCCGCGTCGAGCCGCTCGATGACTCGCTCGAAAGTGTCTTCTCCTACCTCGTCGGTCGCTCGGCTGGAACCGCCTCGTGATTCCTATCTTCCAACTCACGATGCATCAGCTCATCCGCCGCCGCCGCTACATCATCGTGCTTCTGGTGTCCGTCATCCCCATCTTGATGGGGGTGCTCGTCGCCATGGTCGGTGGCGCAACGCCCGACGAGATCGATGAGGCTCATGACTTCGTGACGGCCTGGCTCATCATCGGCGTCGTGCTGCCCATCGCCGCCCTGCTTCTCTCCACCGCGACACTCGGCGACGAGGTCGAAGACCAGACGCTCGTCTACCTCATGCTCAAGCCCATCGCTCGCTGGCGCATCGTGCTGCCCAAGCTGCTCGCCACCGTCATCGGCGTAGCCACTCCCGTCGCCTTCAGCGGCCTCATTGCCTCGTTGCTGATCACCGATGGCGATCTCGTAGCAGCCTTGGTCACCGCTGCGGGCCTCACCGTCGGCGCCATCACCTACTCCGTGATTTTCACGTGGGGTGGCCTCGTGTCGCGTCAGGCCATCATCTTCGGGCTCGGCTATGCCTTCCTCTGGGAAGCCTCAATCAGTGACCTCTTCTCTGGCCTCCGATTCCTCAGCGTTCGCCAGTACACGCTCGGCGTGATTCACGGGCTCGACGAAAGCCGCTTTCCCGGGGTTGGTGAGGTCGATCTCGAACTCGTTCCCGCAGTTGTCGGCGCCACGATCGTCGTCGTGCTGTTCGCCTGGCTGACCGAGCGCCGGCTCCGGTTGATGGATATCCCCTAGCCCCGTTCCCGTTTGTTAACGCGCGGAATGCCCGCGATCACGGTCGGGCCGCTACGATCTTTCCATGTCCACTGTGCTCGTCGTCGAAGACGACCCAACCATCCTCGAAACCGTGGCCTATAACCTCAGCCGCGACGGCCATAGCGTGCTCACCGCAGCCGATGGCGTCGTCGGCCTCGAACTTGCCCGCGCCGAGCATCCTGATCTCGTCCTGCTCGACATCATGCTCCCCGGCATGTCCGGCCTCGATGTTTGCCGCATCCTCCGCCAGGAGCAGTCCGTTCCCATCCTCATGCTCACCGCCCGGGATGCCGAGGCCGACAAGATCCAGGGCCTCGGTCTCGGTGCCGACGACTACATCACCAAGCCCTTCTCCATGCGCGAGCTCCGCGCCCGCGTTACCTCCGCACTTCGCCGCGACCAGCTCTCCCGCGAGGCCGGCGCTGAACAGCGCGTCGAAGGTGACACCCTCGAGGGTGGCGGCATCCTCATCGACCTCATCGCCCACGAGGTGACCGTCCGTGGCGAGCCCGTGACGTTACGCCCGCGCGAGTTCGAGCTGTTGGAGTACCTGATGCGCCATCCCGGCCAGGCGCTCTCCCGCGAGATGATCCTCGAATCGGTCTGGGGCTACAGCTACGGCGGTGAGACCCGCACTGTCGATGTCCACGTCCGCTGGGTGCGAGAGAAAGTCGAAGTTGATCCGGCGCAGCCGGAGCACATCCAGACAGTTCGCAGCGTCGGCTATAAGTTCGTCGCATGATCCGAGTTGCCGCTGTGGTCTTGCTTGCTGCTGCCGCGGCGCTCGCTGCGCTCACGTTGCCGGCTGGCCCCGCTGCGGTGCTGGCCGCGGTCGCCGTCCTGCTTGGCGCCGTTCTGTTCTCGCAGGAAGTGAACTCGGCTCCCGCTCCGTTCAGCACCGCCGAGCAGGAAATCCGACACGAACTGCCTGCATGGCTCGAAACCGTCCCCTCTGGCTTGTTCCTGCTCGATGACGAACTCAACGTCATCGCCACCAACCGAGCCGCATCGGAACTCCTCCGGCGTTCGCGGGCAGACATGCTGGGTGTCACGTTGATCCGCGCCACCCGCGACCACAACCTCGTCGAGGTCGCCCGCGAGGCGGCCGGCGTCCCGCGCGAGGTCGACCTCCGCGATCGCCAGATCGTCCACGCCACCGCGACGAGACTGCCCGACCCATTTGCTGGCGTCCGCGTCATCCTCGCGCTTGAGGACCTGACCGACCTCCGTCACGCGCAGCGCGCACGCTCAGAACTCGTCGCCAACGCCTCCCACGAGCTGCGCACCCCCGTCGCCGCCGCTATGGCGCTCGCCGAAACCCTCGAGGACGGCGTGGAGGACGAGGTTCGTCGTCTCGACTTTCACCACCGTCTCACCGAGGAGATCGGGCGACTCAACGGCGTCATCGAGGGCCTCCTGCACCTCTCCCGCCTCGAGGCCCGGACCGAGGCCTTCACCATTGAGTCACTGGTCCCGGGTGAACTGCTCGCGACCGCCCTCCAGCGGATCGAACCGCTCCTCACTCCCTCACAGACAAGCGCCACCGAGCTGTACTCCGAGACGCCGGTCGCCGGTGATCGCGAGCGCATCCTCGAGGTGCTCGCCAACCTGCTCGACAATGCGCTACGCGTCACGCCGCCGTCTGGCACCGTCACGCTCTCTGCGGTCAACGGCGAAGGTGAAGTCCGCTTCGAGGTGCGCGACCAGGGCCCCGGCATCCTCCCCCACGATCGCGAGCGCATCTTCGAGCGTTTCTACACCGGTGATGAGTCGCGCACCGCCAGCGGCAACAGCGGCCTTGGCCTCGCGATCGCTCGCCACATCATCGCCCGTCTCGGCGGACGGATCTGGGTCGACGAACGCACGCCCGGCGCTACGCTCTGCTTCACATTGCCAGTGTCTGAAGAAGCCGCCGCCGACGAGATCGTGGACGCCGAAGCGGTTGAGCCGACCGCGCCTTAGCCGAAGCGGCCCGTGATGTAGTCCTCGGTACGGCGGTCCGCTGGGCTGGTGAACAACTGCTCAGTCCGCCCGTATTCCACGAGCCGGCCGACCAGGTCCTCCTGAGCCAGCATGAATGCGGTCCGGTCCGAGACTCGCGCAGCCTGCTGCATGTTGTGAGTCACGATCACGATCGTGTAGTCCGAGGACAGTTCCCGCATCAGGTCCTCGATTCGCTGCGTGGCGATCGGGTCCAGCGCGGAGCAGGGCTCGTCCATCAGAATCACCTCGGGCTGCACGGCGATCGCTCGCGCGATACACAGCCGCTGCTGCTGCCCACCCGACAGCGCCAGTCCCGAGTCCTTGAGCTTGTCCTTCACTTCGTCCCAGAGCGCCGCCTGCTCCAGCGAGCGACGAACCAGTTCGTCCATGTCGCCCTGGTAGCCGTTGATGCGGGCCCCGAATGCCACGTTGTCGTAGATGCTCTTCGGGAACGGGTTCGGCTTCTGGAACACCATCCCCACAACCCGCCGCACCTCCACCGGGTCTACATCCGAGGCGTACAGCGACTCGCCGTCGATCCGCACCTGTCCCTCGATCCGGACATTCGGGATCAGTTCATTCATCCGATTGATGCAGCGCAGCAGCGTGCTCTTGCCACAGCCCGAGGGTCCGATCAGCGCCGTGATCTGATTCCGCGGTACATCGAGATTAACGTCGTCGATCGCCTGCTTCGCTCCGTACCAGAGCGATAACCCCTCGATCTGCACCGCCGCGTCATCGATCGTGTCGCTCTGCGCGGGTGTCGAGGATTGCTGCATCTGAGGGCGAAGGTCGGCGCTCGCAAGAGCTGCTGCCGGGGTCTCGGGAGTGGCTGGCTCGGTAGCCATCTCATCGGCCAATGCGGTACCTCGATCGGAATGCAGCAGATCGGTCACAAATATACCCCTTAGCGGTCGCGGGACTGGCCGAAGCGGTGCCGCAGCAGCACCGCGATCGCGTTCATCGTCAGTAGCACCGCCAGCAACACCAGGATCCCGGTTGCCGCCAACTCCTGGAACTCAGCCTGCGGACGGCTCGTCCAACTGTAGATTTGAATCGGCATCGCGCCGAACGAACTGAGCGGCCCCGACGGCCCGGATTGGATGTACGTCACCGCCCCAATCGCGATCAGCGGCGCCGTCTCGCCGATGGCGCGCGAGATTGCGAGGATCGTCCCCGTCATCACTCCCGGCAGCGCCTGCGGCAGTACGTGGTGCTGCACCGTCTGCCAGCGCGTCGCCCCCAGCCCGTACGAGGCCGCCCGTACTGATGACGGCACCGCCCTGATCGCCTCCTGCGACGCCACGATCAGGATTGGCAACACCAGCAGCGCCAGCGTCAGCGAGCCCGCCATCACCGTCCGACCGAACCCACCGAGATCGGGCCCAATACCGATCGTTCCGCGCACGAACAGCTGCAGCCCCAGCAGCCCGTAGACGATCGAGGGCACGCCGGCCAGATTCGAAATATTGGTCCGGATCAACGAAGTGACTCGCCCCGGTCGCGCATACTCTTCCAGGTAGATCGCCGCGCCGACACCCACCGGGAACGTCCACAGTGCCGTGAAGCTGATCACCCAGAGGCTGCCCCAGAGCGCGGGCCCAATTCCTGCACGGTCGGCTCGCCGAGACGGCCCGTTCTGAATGAAATCCCATGACAGAAAGTGGGCACCCTCTCGCCACACCTCAACCAGCAGAATCGCCAGCAGCACAATCCCGATAGCTGCGCCCAGCGATGTGAGCACGACGAACGCCCGACCGAGCAGGTGCCGCGTTCGTAGCCGCACCTTGAACAATCCGTCTCGATCAAGCGGAGTGCGGGGTGGCGCCTGGGCGGTCATTCGTAGCGCTCCCGGAACCGCGCCACCACCCGCGCGCTCAACAGGTTCATCAGCAGCGTCATCGCGAACAACGTGAGTGCCACCGCGAAGATGGTCTTGAACTCGATCGTCCCGTGGGGCGCCTCACCCTGCGCCACCTGCACGATGTAGGAGGTCATCGTCTGCACGCTTTCGAGTGGGTTCATCGTTAGCTGTGGGGTCGCTCCGGCCGCCACTGCTACCGCCATCGTCTCGCCGATGGCGCGAGAGATCGCCAGGATGTAGGAAGCCACAATTCCGCTCAGCGCAGCGGGAAACGCCACCTTCGTAATGACCTCGAACCGCGTTGCGCCAACCCCGTATGCCGCTTCACGGAGCTGCGACGGCACTGCCCGCAGCGAGTCGTCCGAGATTGACGACACCATTGGTACCGTCATGATCCCCACCACGATCATCGCGGACAGTGCGTTGAAGATGCCGATGTCCGCGAACAGCGTCTCCTGCAACAGGGGCGTAACCCAGGTGAGGGCGAAGTAGCCGTAGACGATCGTCGGTACCCCGGCCAGGACCTCCAGGATCGGCTTGATCACCCCGCGCACACGAGGCGACGCGTACTCCGAGAGGAAGATCGCGCTCAGCGTCCCCAACGGCAGCGCGACAATGGAGGCGCCAACCGCGATCAACAATGTGCCGCTCACCAGCGGCAGCACTCCGTACAAGCCGGATGGGGGGCGCCATTTCGTACCGGTGAAGAATTCGATCGGGCTGATCTCGCGGAAGAAGCCCAGTCCCTCCGCCAGCAAGATCGCAACGATGCCGACCGTCGTCAGCACCGTCGCTGCCGCGCAGGCGAACAACACGAACCCGATCGCCTGTTCTCGGAGATGACGGCTCCGACGACGCTGGAATCGCGTCGCCGGACCTGCCGCATCTGCTGCTGATGTTCCGACCGCCATCGCTCCTTGTTACCTACTTGCCAGCAGCGCCAGATGTCGCATAGCTACCCGCCGATCGCCGCCTCGAGTGCTGCCCGAGACGCGTCCAGCTCGGCCTGCGAAATCGCCGTGTAGCCAACTTCGCTCACCAGCGGAGCCGCTTCGTCGCTCAAATAGAACCGCACAAACTCCTGCACCTGCGGCTTCTCCTGCAGCGATGACAGTTTCACGTAGATGAAGAGCGGCCGTGCGAGTGGGTAAGAGCCGTCGGAGACCGTCTCCTCCGTTGGAGTCACGCCGTCCACGGCCAGCACCTGCAGTCGGTCACTGTTCTCGGAATAGTACGCGTAGCCGAAGTACCCCAGCGTGCCAGCGCTGTCCGCTATACCGAGCACCAGCACGTTGTCATCAGTTGATGCGGTGTAGTCGGCTCGCGATATGCCCTCTTCGCCGACTACCTCGTCCGTGAAGAAGTCGAACGTGCCGGAGTCCGTGTCCGGCGCGAAGATCTCGATCTCCTCGTCCGGCCAGCTTGCATCCACCTGATTCCAGTGCGTAATGGTGTCTTCAGCTGCCGGCTCGAAGATCGTCCGAAGCTGCTCGATGGTGATCCCGTCTGGCAGGAAGTCGGTCTCCGCGCTGGTCACCACGGCGAGGCCATCGAGTCCAACTCGCAGCTCGATGAACTCGATCCCTGCCGCCGCACAGGCCGCTCGTTCGGAGTCCTTGATCGGTCGCGACGCGTCCGAGATGTCCGTCTCATCCGAGCAGAATTTCTGGAAGCCGCCGCCGGTCCCGGACACGCCCACCGAGACGTTGACGTCTGGTTCGACGAACTGGAACTCTTCGGCCACTGCTTCGCTGATGGGCAGCACCGTGCTCGAACCATCGATCACAACATCACCTGATGCGCCGCTTGATGCAGTGCTGCCACCGTCGTCGCCGCCACCGCAGGCCAGGCTGAGCAAAGCCACCGTCGCCGACATCAAACCGAGGAACCAGAATCGCTTCATACGGTATGAACCTTTCTGAATGAGGGAGAGCTGTTCGGAAGTGTTGATACTCATGAGTTGAGAGGAGGATGGGCGCCACGCGTTAAGTCGCCATTAATCGAAATCTGCGTCTAATGGCGACTACGAGGCGAAACCAACGAGGAGCCCCCGTGCCCACTGATCTACCCCGCCTACTCTTCCTCTGTATCCACAACGCCGGACGCTCCCAGATGGCCGCCGGCTGGGCACGCCATCTGGCGGGCGAGCGCGCGATCGTCTATACCGGCGGTTCCGATCCAGCCAACGAGATCAACTCCGTCGCCGTCCAGGCGATGAACGAAGCGGGAATCGACATCACGCATGACGCCCCGCGGCGCTGGTCAGACGACGAATTACAGGAGGCGACAGTGGTGGTGACCATGGGCTGCGGCGACGAGTGCCCCATCTTCCCCGGCGTCCGCTATGTCGACTGGCCGCTCGACGATCCCGCCGGCCAGCCGCTCGAGCTGGTGCGTCGCATCCGAGACCAGATCCGCGACCGCGTGGCAGCGCTGCTGTCTGAGTACGGCGTGGCGATCGAGGTCACGCCGTGACCCCCTCGTTGCTCCGCATCTACACCGCCGAGGTAGTAGGTACCTTCCTGCTCGTGCTCTTCGGCACGGGCTCCGTTGCCGCAGCCGTCGTCACCGGTGCGCAGGTCGGCGTCTGGCAAGTCGCCGTCGTCTGGGGCTTCGGCGTCACGCTCGCCATCTACGCCACCGCCGCCATCTCCGGCGCCCACCTCAACCCCGCTGTCTCGCTCGCCATGGCTGTCTTCCGCCCAGACGAGTTTCCGAGGCAGCGCCTGCTCCCCTACTGGGGCGCGCAGCTGATTGGCGCCATTATCGCCGGGTTCGTGATCCTCGCCGTCTTCGGCTCCTTCATCGATCGCTTCGAGGAGACCCACAACCTTGTTCGTGGCGAAGCTGGCAGCCAGGCCAGCGCCATGGTCTTCGGCGAGTACTTCCCCAATCCCGCTGTCTTCGGTACCGATGCCGCCGCCTTCGAACTTGTCTCGCCGCTCGCCGCCGCAGCCGTCGAGGCGTTCGGTACCGGCATTCTCGTCTTCCTCATCTTCGCGCTTGTCGATCGCCGCAACGCCGGCCGCCCCGGCGCCTCGCTCGCCCCGTTCTTCATCGGTTTCACCGTCGCCGTGCTGATCAGCCTCTTCGCCCCTATCACCCAGGGAGCCTGGAATCCGGCCCGCGATTTCGGCCCTCGGATAGTCGCCTATGTCGCCGGATGGGACTCGATCGCCATCCCTGGTCCGCGCAACGGCTTCTGGGTTTATATCGTTGGTCCGCTCACTGGCGGTCTCATGGGCGCCGCTCTCTACGAGTTCGTCGTGCGACCCGCAATGCCCGCATCTGAATGCGAGACCGAGTGACACCCAACTGGCGGCCCGCCGAGCCGAATCACGAACTCAATATCGCCTGTGTAAGATGAGGCACACCATGGTCACTTCCCAGCCACAACCAGAACCACCGCCACAGGGCCACCTGCGCGAGCACTTCCACCGCCAACTTGCCGAGTTGCAGGACACCGTCCTCGAGATGACCTCGATGGTGGATCGCGCCATCGAACGGTCGCTCTCCGCCCTCGTGAACCGCGATGTGCCTTTGGCCGAGGCCGTGATCAAGGAAGACCGCCTGGTTAACGAGATCGGCTACCGCATTCAAAACCAGTGCGTCGAGCTGTTGGCTCGCCAGAGCCCACTCGCCGGCGACCTCCGTCTCGTCGTCTCCGTCTCCGCCCTCGCTACCGAACTCGAACGCATGGCCGACCACGCCGAGGGCAACGCCAAGATCGTCGTGATGATGCAGAACGAGCCGCTTGTGAAGCCCCTGGTCGACATCCCGATCATGGCCGAGAAGGCCCGCGCCATGATGAACAAAGCGATCCAGGCATTCCTCGACAAGGATCTGGACGCCGCACACGAGGTCGACGCTGACGACGACGAGGTCGACACGCTCTACGACCTCATCTACGGCGACCTGATCCAGGTGATGGTCAACGATCCCTCGAAGATCGAGGCCGCCACTCGCCTGCTCTGGGTCGCCCACAACCTCGAGCGCATCGGCGACCGTGCCACGAACATCGCCGAGCGCACCGTCTACACCGTCACCGGCCAACTTCCCCAGATGGACGTGTCGTCCTACTAGCCACCCACTGCTCGCGCCGCTCCGCGAGGCTCGGTGATCCACCGCACCCCCGCCCGTGCTAGCGTCGATTACGAGTAAGCAGATGCGCCAACACGTCCTTCGTTCGCTCACCTCCCGCCGCGCCTTCCTTCGGCTCGCCACCGCCGGCACGGTCGCCGGTGCCGTCTACATCACCACCCGTGACCACCACGATCATGACGACCACCCGCACC
>JABIST010000032.1 GCA_018700215.1 Dehalococcoidia bacterium
ACGTGGTGCCTCCGAGTTCGAACGCTGTTGTTCCTGACGGGCCGGAGGCCCATCGGTTGAACGCTGATCGTACGTTCGCAGTGAATACGGTCAATGCGAGCTGTAATTTCAGGTGAGATTGGTTGTGATTGGAGGGTTTCAGGGAGCCGCTGGCTCTACAATCTTTGGACGTACTGGCTGGGAGTAGAGGCCGCTGTGACGAACCCTTATCGCGAATTGCCTTCGATCGATCGGTTGCTGAGTGACGAGCGCGTGGCGGAACTGACGGAGCGCTTTGGTCACGACGCGATCGTGGATTTGGCGCGTGCGGTGCTGGACGAGCAGCGGGCGATGATCGAATCGACGGGCGCTGTTCCGGCGGATGGCGCGGTGGAACTGCTGCTGTCACGTGGGAGCGCCCTGGAAGAATCGCTGGTGCATGTGATCAACGCCACCGGGGTGGTGATTCACACGAACCTGGGGCGTGCGCCACTTTCGCGGTCCGCGATGGATGCGATGCAGCGGGTGAACGCGGGCTATTCGACGCTGGAGTTTGATCGGGAGACTGGCGGTCGGGGATCGAGGCAACAGCACCTGTCGGACATCTTATGTCGCGTTACCGGTGCTGAGGCGGCGATGGTGGTGAACAACAATGCCGCCGCGTTGCTGCTGGCGCTGGCGGCGCTGTCTCACGAACGCGAAGTGGTGATTGCGCGCGGTCAGCTTGTGGAGATTGGCGGTGGGTTCCGGATCCCGGATGTGATGCGGCAGTCTGGTGCGGAGCTGGTTGAGGTTGGGACGACGAACCGCACCTATGTGGCGGACTACGCGACAGCGATCACGGAGCAGACGGCGGCGCTGTTGCGCGTGCACAGTTCCAACTTCGCGGTGATTGGGTTTACCGCGGAGGCGAGCATTGAGGAGTTGGCGGAGCTGGCTCAGGCGCGTGGCGTGCGCTTGCTGGACGACGTGGGTAGCGGAGCGCTGGTTGATACGCGGCAGTACGGGCTGGCGTATGAGCCGATGGTGCAGGAATCGGTGGCGGCCGGTTCGGACGTGGTGCTGTTCTCCGGCGACAAGCTGCTGGGTGGGCCGCAGGCAGGGATTGCGGTTGGGAAGCGTGATGCGATTGAGGCGATGGAGCGGCATCCACTGGCGCGAGCGATGCGGATCGATAAGGCTTCGATTGCGGGGCTGATCGCGACGCTGGGCCATTACCAGGTGGGGGATGTGGCGGCAGAGATTCCGATCTGGAAGATGATCTCGGAGCCGATTGATCGGCTGTCGCGACGTGCGCGACGGTGGTCGCGGGCATGTGGGCCGTACGGCGAGGCGACCTCGGGGCTGTCGACGGTGGGCGGTGGGTCGCTGCCGGGGCAGGAGCTGGCGACGATGGTGTGTGCGGTGGCGCCGCCGGACGGCGATGCGGATGCGCTGGCGACGAAGCTGCGGGCGGAGACGCCGCCGGTGATTGTGCGGATCAGCGAGGGACGGGTCTTGCTCGATCCTCGGACAGTGGACGCGCGGGAGGACCGACAGGTGGAGTCCTCGCTGGCACGGGTGCTGGGGCAGGCGATTCCGGCGGAGAGCACCGAGCCGGATTCGAGCGTGGGCCATGACGTGGATGGCACGGTTGGTGGCGACGGCGGTAATGGCGTTGGTGGCGACTCTGGTGGCGCTGGTGCCGACGCTGGTGGCGGCGCCAATGGTGAGGGGCCCGGCGGAGGCACTGTCTGGGGCGATCGCCCTGGACGATAGAACTTTAGAAGTCCTGGAGTTCCCGGCCGTGATCGATCGGCTGGCGCGGCTGACGGCGTTTTCTGGAGGCCGGGAGGCGGCGCTTGCGTTGCGGCCGGTGGTTGATCGCGATGAGGTGGTGCGGCGACAGCGGGTGACGGCGGAGGCGGTCCACCTGGGTCAGCTTGGCATTGAGGTGTTGCTGGGCGGGGCGCGGGATATTCGGTCGCTGGCGGAGCGGGCGGAACGCGGGCAGGTGCTGACGGCGGCGGAGTTGCTGGATGTGGCGGACGCCTCGAGAGCCGCGGTGACGGTGCAGCGGGCGCTGGTGCGACTGCAGCCGGAGGCGCCGCTGCTGGCGAACATCGCGGGTGGGATTGGGGACATCGCGCCGGTGAGCGCGCTGATCAACGGCGCGATTGATGACAGCGGTACGGTGCGGAACGACGCGAGTCCGGAGCTGCGGCAGATTCGCCATGAGGTGGGGAAGGCGCACGACCAGCTTCAGCAACGGATGCAGACGATGGCGGCGAGTTCGTCGCTGCGGCCGGCGCTGCAGGAGCCGATTGTGACGATTCGCGACGGGCGGTACGTGCTTCCGGTGAAATCGGAGATGCGCAGTGCGGTGCGTGGCGTGGTGCATGACTCATCGGCCTCGGGCGCGACGGTGTACATCGAGCCGATGGCGGTGGTGGAGCTGGGGAACCGGTGGCGCGAACTGCAGGTACAGGAGCAGCACGAGGTTGATCGGATCTTGCGGGAGATCTCGGAGGTGGTGGGGTCGACGTCGGCTGACTTGATTGACGCGGTGAACCGGCTGTCGCGGATCGACCTGGCGGTGGCGAAGGGGAAGCTGGCGAAAGAGCTGGATGCGCAGGAGCTGCACGCAACCGGCTCGCAGAGCTGGCTGCGCGAGGCACCGGGAGAGCTGCGGCTGGTGCAGGCTCGGCACCCGCTGCTGGCGGGCGATGTGGTGGCGAACACGATCATCGTGGGTGGCGAGCACCATGCGCTGCTGATCACGGGGCCGAACACCGGCGGCAAGACGGTGGCGCTGAAGACGGCGGGGTTGCTGACGCTGATGGCGCTGGCGGGGCTGCCGATTCCGGCGGACAAGGGTTCGACGGTTCCAATCTACGAGTCGGTGTTCGCGGATATCGGTGACGAGCAGTCGATTGAGCAGTCGCTCTCGACGTTCTCGGGGCACATCACCTCGATCATTTCAGTGCTGGAGCGGGCGAACGAGCAATCGCTGGTGCTGCTGGATGAGCTGGGGGCAGGGACGGACCCGACGGAGGGTGCGGCGCTGGCGGTGGCGATCGTCGATCGATTGCTGGCGCGGGGGGCGGCGCTGATTGCGACGACGCATCACAGTGAGCTGAAGCTGTACGCGCATCGGACACCGAAGGTGGTGAACGCCTCGGTGGAGTTCGACTTGCAGTCGCTGTCGCCAACGTATCGGTTGACGATCGGGTTGGCGGGGCAATCGAACGCGCTGGCGATTGCGGCGAACCTGGGGATGCCGCGCGAGGTGATCGAGAGCGCGCGGACGGGGCTGTCTTCGGAAGACCGCGAGCTGGAATCGATGCTGGGCGAGCTGCGCGGGCAGCTTGCGACGGCGGAGGAGCGAGCGGCCCAGGCGACGGCGGACGCGGAGCGGGCGGAGACGCTGCGTCGGGAGCGCGAGCAGGAGTTGGAGCGGCTGGCCTCGGAGGCGACGCGGCTGCGAGAGGATGCGCGGATCCGGGTGCGGGACGAGCTGCGCGATGTTCGTCGGTTGTTGGAGAAGAGTCGCAAGGAGATCGAGTCCGCGCGGCTGGAGCAGGCGGGCGAGGACTTTCGTCGCGCGGAAGCGGCTGCGGAGCGGCTGCGGCCGGTGCCGGTACCTGAGGTAGAGGAGCGCGAGCCGCTGCCGATGCCGGGGATCAAGGAGCAACGGTTTGAGGACCTGGTGGTGGTACCGGGTGCGGTGGTGTGGCTGCGCGGCGTGAGCGTGGCGGGCGAGGCGCTGAGCGAACCGGATGAGCGCGGCGAGTTTGAGGTGCAGCTTGGCGCACTTCGGACGCGGGTACGGCTGGAGCAGGTGCGGGCGACTGGCGAGCCCAGCCGGGACACGAGCGGGCGCGAGCTGACGGTGCCGATGGCGCCGTGGTCGCCCTCGGAGATTGAGGTGCGCGGGCAGCGGCTGGACGAGGCGTTGCCGGTGGTGGAGCAGTTCCTGGATGCTGCATCGCGCGCGGGGCACGGGCGGGTGCGGGTGATTCACGGGCGCGGGACGGGGACGCTGCGGCGTGCGGTTCGAGAGATGTTCGATCGGCATCCGCTGGTGACGGGGTATGAGACGGCGGAACCGAGAGACGGTGGCGAGGGAGTGACAGTCGTCACCCTCGCAGGCACGCGGTAGTCTCGCGCGGTCGCGCTCACCGGGGTTGTCCTGGTTTGGAGTGCAGTCACCAGACACTGGAACGGGGAGTGCGGATGGAACCGATCAGCGAAGTTGCGGAGCTGTTTCGTCACCAGCGGGCGGTGCGAGCGTTCTCCGACCGCGAGGTGAGCGACGAGATTGTGGAACAGGTGCTGACGGCGGCGACGCACGGTCCGTCCGGCTCGAACACTCAGCCGTGGCGGTGGATTGTGGTGCGGGATGCCGATGTGAAGGCGCAGGTGAGCGAGGAGTACGAGGCGGCGTTTGCGGCGGCGTACGCGGATCGAGCGCCGGCGCGAGCGGATGATCGGCAGCCGTTCACCGAGGTGCCGGTGCTGATTGTGGCGTGCGTGCAGGTGCCTTCGACGGGGCGGGCGGGGATTCAGACGGGTGCCTCGATTTACCCGGCGTGTCAGAACTTGATGTTGCAGGCACGTGCGCTGGGACTGGGTAGCGTGCTGACGACGCTGCACCGCGTGAAGCGGGCGAAGATCCACGAGATCCTCGGTATTCCCGAGGGGTGGGATACGGCGGCGATCATTCCGCTGGGGTGGCCGGACCGCAGCTACGGGCCGAATCGGCGTCCGCCGATCTCGGAAGTGGTGATGCGCGACCGCTGCAGTGAGTGACGTTTTCGTCGCGGCGGGGGCGGTGACGGCGTGGTGATCGATACACCGGAGCTGATTGCGGTGGTGGTGCTGGCGTTCATCGCGACGACGATTCAGACCTCGGTGGGGTTTGGGACGGCGCTGTTCTTCGTGCCGATGGCGACGTTGCTGGTGGGGGCTGAGCCGGCGGTGGCGGCGATGTTGATCGTGATTCCGGGGACGGGGGCGATCCTGCTGACATCGTCCTCGGAGCGGTTGCCGTGGCGAGAGGGGGCGTGGCCGGCGCTGATCAGCCTGGCGAGCATGCCGCTGGGGGTGCTGCTGCTGACGCGATCGGATGAGAACGTGCTGCGGCTGATGGTGGGTTTTGGGGTGTTGCTGGCGGTGCTGCTGAGCTACATCGGCGGGCGGTCGGCGGATGTGGCGCACCCGGCGAGCTGGCCTCGGATGGCGCTCGCCGGGCTCGTGGCTGGGCTGATGCGAGGGGCGCTGGGGATGGGTGGTCCGGCGCTGGTGCTGTACTACCACTGGCTGGGGGCCGGTGCGACGCAGTTCCGGAATCGGATGTACGCGTACGGGTTGGTGGCGGGGATTCCATCGGTGGCAATTGCGGTCGTGGGCGGGATCTACGCAGGCGACACGATGAAGGTGGTTGGGGTGTCGATCCCCGGGGCGTTGCTGGGGATTCTCGTGGGGAGGCAGCTTCGGCCACATATCTCGGATACGGGGATTCGTCGGCTGTCGGCGCTGCTGCTGATGGCGACGAGCGCGATCGCGATGGTGACCGCGGGGTCGGTGTTGTTTTAGGGGGGAGCCGAGGGCTCCTGGTGCGCGCTTCGCGCCTGGTGTCGGGGCAGCGGGCGTTGACGTCGAAAGTTTCGATGCGGGGGTTGGGCTTGCCTTCGGCGTTGACGCTGACGTTTGGTTCGATCCCGCCCACCCGCCCGTGATTTACAAAGGGGGCTTCGCCCCCTTCAACCCCGCATGGGGATTTCGGGCGGATTGGAATGCCGGAGTTCCCGCCAAGGAGCGTGCTGAACGTTGTGTAGCGCTAGTCGGCGAGGTGGCAGAGGTCGTTGACGGTGAGGATTTCGGGGTGGGGGTTGGCGTGGCTGATGGTGGTGACGGAGCAGTTGCCGATGCGGGTGCGGGGGGCGGAGTGGGGTGGGAGCTGCATGGTGTGGGCAAGGATGTGGAGGATGGTGCCGCCGTGGCAGGCGACGACGGCGAGGTCTTTGGTGTGGCGCTCTGCTAGTTGATCGAGGGCGGCGCCGACGCGGGTGCGGAAGACGGTGCGGCCTTCT
>JABIST010000399.1 GCA_018700215.1 Dehalococcoidia bacterium
CCTCGCCGGGTCCAAGGTCGCGATGTTACCGCCGGAAAGTATTAACGGCGGCGGCGACGCGCTGGGTCGGTACTTGTGTGATAACAAGGTGACCCGGACGATGCTGACGCCGTCCTTGGCCGAGCTACTCGTCGCCGCGGCTGCACACGGGGAGTCAGTTTACGCGCGTGAGGCGCTGGACGCGATCAGGCACGGCGGCGCGCAGATCATCGTGGGGACGCACTCGCTGATCCAGGAAAGTGTGATCTACCAGCGGTTGGGGCTGGCAGTGGTGGACGAGCAACATCGGTTCGGGGTGCTGCAGCGGGGTGAGCTTCGTAAGCGCGGTGTTACTGCATTGGGTGAGTCGCACACGCCCCACCTGCTGGTGATGTCGGCGACGCCGATTCCGCGGTCGCTGGCGCTGACGGTATTCGGAGACCTCGATCTGGCAGTGATCGACGAGATGCCGGCGGGACGGACGCCGATTGAGACCAAGTGGCTGGCGCCGAATCAGCGTGCGGATGCATTCGGGCACGTTCGCCGAGAGATTGAGGCGGGGCGACAGGTGTTCGTGATCTGCCCGCTGGTGGAAGATTCAGAGGCGATCCAGTCGCGGGCGGCGACGGAGGAGTACGAGCGGCTGCGGACGCAGGAGTTCCCAGAGCTGGCGGAGCGGATTGCGCTGTTGCATGGGCGGATGTCCTCGAAGGACAAGGACGCAGCAATGCGTGCGTTCGCGGATGGGGAGACGGACATCCTGGTATCGACGGCAGTGGTTGAGGTGGGGATCGACATCCCGAACGCAACGGTGATGGTGATCGAAGGCGCTGATCGGTTTGGGCTGGCACAGCTCCACCAGTTCCGCGGGCGCGTGGGACGTGGCGAGCACCCCTCGTTCTGCTACTTGCTGTCGGACGACCCATCGGAAGATGCGCAGGAACGGCTATCGGTGATGGAGCGGACGACGGACGGGTTCGCGCTGGCGCAGGCGGATCTGGAGCTACGAGGGCCGGGCGACCTGTACGGGACGGCGCAGAGCGGGTTGCCGACGTTGCGCGTGGCCTCGTTGCTGGATGCGCCGCTAATCGATGCGACGCGGCGGGAGGCGGAGATGCTGCTGAAGGACGATCCGAAGCTGGTGAAGGTGGAGCATCAGCCGCTGCGCTACGCGATCGCCAGGCGGTCGGCGAGCCTCGTGGCGGAGCAGCACTAGGCGATGCCAGCGGAACGTCGGATCGAGCGGATGCGCGAAGTGCTGGAGCAGCGGCAGGAAGATTTGACGGTGCTAATCGAGAACGTGTGGGACCCACACAACGCCTCGGCGATCGTGCGGAGCGCGGACGGGTTCGGGGCCGGCACCGTGCAGATGCTTTATTGGATCGAGGAGGCGCCAGAGCTATCGCGCGCGGTCTCCGCGTACACCAACAAATGGACATTCATCGAACAGCACGGAGTGGTGGCGGAGTCCGTGGAGGCGATGCACGCGCGAGGGCTACGGGTGGTGGCGACGAACGTGGACGAGACGGCGCAGGGGTACCTCGACTTTGACTGGACGCGGCCGACCGCGCTGGTGATGGGGAACGAGCAGCGGGGCGTTTCGCCGGAGATGTTGGAACTGGCGGACGAGCAAGTGTCGATTCCGATGCTGGGGTTCGCGCAGTCGTTCAACGTATCGGTGGCGGCGGCGGTGATCCTCGGGGAGATCGCGCGGCAGCGACAGGCGGCGGGGATGTACGAGGCGAGCTGGAGCGACACGAAGCAGACGTGGTTCGACTATTGGGTGGCGCGGGATGCCGCTCGGGAGCAGCGGCTGCCGCCGCCGGAGGCACCATAGGGCGGAGTAAGGGCGCGCCCGCCTCGCCCCGTCCTAGCAGGCGCGATACACTGCCTCGCACTGGCTTTCGGGGGACGATCACCCGAGTTTCCAAGGCACCGACGGGGTTCGAACGTGATTCGCGACGAGATTCTTGTGCTCGTGGGAGAGGCGCTGACCGCCGCACAGGCGGCCGGTGATATTCCGCAGTTTGCCGCGCCTCCGGCGACGATTGAGCATCCCCAGCGTGCGGAGCACGGCGACTTCTCGGCGAACCTACCGCTGCGTATTCAGGGCCTGGCAAAGATGAAGGCGATTGAGGTGGCGGAGGCGCTACGGAAGCACGTGCCGGAACACGCCTCGGTCTCGAAGGTCGACATCGCACCGCCCGGATTTCTGAACTTCTACCTCGATGCTGGTTGGGTGGCAGCGCAGGTGCCAGTGGTGGCCGCGGCAGGCGACTCCTACGCCTCAAGCGATCGGGGCGCGGGGCAGCGGGTGCAGCTTGAGTATGTATCGGCGAACCCAACGGGGCCGGCACACGTGGGCAATGGGCGTGGCGCGGCAATTGGGTCGACGCTGGCGAACGTAATGAAGGCGGCTGGCTACGAGGTGGAACAGGAGTTCTACGTCAACGACGCCGGCACGCAGGTGGCGATCTTCGGTCGCACGCTGTACGCGCGGTACGAGCAGCTGTTCGGACGCGAAGCATCGATTCCGGAGAACGGGTACCCGGGCGAGTACGTGATCGAGCTTGCCGAGCGGGTGAAGGCGGAGCACGGGGAAGCGTTCCTGCGGCCTGAGGGCGAGGAGCCGGACCCGGAGTTAGGGCAGCTTGGCATCCAGTTACAGGTGGACAGCATCCGCGAGGATCTGTCGAAAATGGGCGTGGACTACGACGTCTGGTTCTCGGAACGATCGTTGATGGTGGAAGGCGGGCCGTACGACGGTTCGTTGAAGATCCTGCGCGACCAGGGGCACGTGATCGAGCGCGATGGCGCGGTGTGGTTCGCTTCGTCGGAACTGGGTGAGTCGAAGGACAACGTGCTGATCCGCTCGGACGGGCAGCCGACCTACTACGCGACCGACATTGCATATCACTACGACAAGTTCGTGACTCGGAAGTTCGATCGGGTAATCGACATCTGGGGGGCGGACCACCAGGGCCACGTGTCTCGGGTGAAGACAGCAGTGCAGGCAGTGGGCGGCGATCCGGAAGCGCTGGACGTGCTGCTCTACCAGCTTGTGACGCTGAAGCGCGGAACCGAAGTGGTGCCGCTCTCCAAGCGCGCGGGCGAAATTGTGACGATTCGCGACGTGATCGCGGAGGTCGGCTCGGATGCGACGCGGTTCTTCTTCCTGAGCCCGTCATCGAACCAGACGATGGACTTCGACTTAGACCTGGCGCAGAAGCAGTCAGACGAGAACCCGGTCTACTACGTGCAGTACGCGCACGCGCGGATCGCGGGGATTATCGACAAGGCGAAAGAGGCCGGGCTCTCATCGGAGGGCGCGGACCCAGCGTTGCTGGTGCATGAGGCGGAGCAGACGCTGATTCGGAAGCTGCTGCTGCTGCCGGAGGTGCTGGAGCAGGTGGTCGATGACATGGCACCGCACCACCTGCCGCACTACGCGATGGAGTTGGGGACGGCGTTCCACGCGTTCTACACGCAATGCCGCGTCATTAGCGAGGACGAGGCTCTCTCGCGAGCGCGGATTCTGCTGCTCGAGGCGGCGCGGGTGACGCTCGCGCGGACGTTGTCGCTGATGGGCATCAGCGCGCCGGATCAGATGTGAGCGGACGAACTCGATGACTCCACCGACCGGGGGCGAACGACCGCGCGTTCTGACGGGCATTCGGCCGACCGGGTCGCTGCACCTCGGGCATTACGGCGGCGCGCTGGAGAACTGGCTGAAGCTGCAGCACGAGTACGAGTGCTTCTTCCTGATCGCGGATTACCAGGTTTCGGACTACGCGGACAAGATCGATGAAGTCCGCGGCTGGGTGATGGAAGTCGCCACAGACTGGCTGTCGGTGGGGCTCGATCCGGAGATCTCGCACTTCGCAATCGAAAGTCTGATCCCGGAACATGCGGAGCTGACGACGTGGCTGAGTTGGTGGGTGCCGATGGGTCGGTTGCAGCGCAATCCGACGCTGAAGGCAGAGATGGATGACCTCGGTGAGTCGGTGCCGGTGGCGTTCTTCACGTACCCGGTGATGCAGGTGGCGAACATCCTGATGCCTCGGGCGCACCTGGTGCCGGTGGGCGAGGACCAGTTGCCGCACATCGAGATGACGCGCGAGGTGGCGCGGCGGTTCAACAAGCTGTTCGGCGAGGGGGAGGAGATCTTCCCGGTGCCGAAGGGGCTGGTGGGTCGGGTGCCTCGGTTGGTGGGGATCGACGGGCCGGACGCGAAGATGAGCAAGAGTAAGAACAACGCGATCTGGCTGAAGGACGACGCCGAGACGGTCACCAAGAAGGTGAAGAGCATGTACACGGACCCGACGCGGCTGCGGGCGACGGACCCCGGCCACGTGGAGGGGAACCCGGTGTTCATGTACCACGACGCGTTCAACCCTGATGAGGACGAGGTCAACGACCTGAAAGAGCGCTACCGCCTGGGCACGGTGGGCGACGTGGAGGTCAAGGAGAAACTGGCCGCGGCGTTGAACACGATGATGGATCCATGGCGGGAGCGCCGGGCACATTTCGAGGCGCACCCTGAGCTGGTGCGTGAGGCGCTGGCCAAGGGGACGGCTCACTACCGTTCGGTGGCGCAGGAGACGATGGTGGACGTGCGACGCGCACTGAAGCTGAACTACCTCGACTAGGTCTGCACGATGACATCAGCTAACCCGTTCGACGCTGTTGCGGAGATTTACGACCGCGCGAGACGGCCGTATCCGCCTCGGTTGTTCGACGACGTGTTCAACTACCTCGGGGAGCATCCACAGGAGCCCTCAGCGGTGGCGACGGTAGAGATTGGGCCCGGAACGGGGCAGGCGACCGGGCCGCTTCTGGCGCGAGGCGTGACGGTGGCGGCGGTAGAGCCGGGACCGCGGTTGGCGGCGTTCTTGCGGAACAAGTTCGCGGCGGAGCAGCGGCTGCTGGTCATCAACGAGCGGTTCGAGGATGCGCCGTTGCCAGGGGGGATCGCGGACCTCGTGCTGGCGGCGACCTCGTTCCACTGGGTGGACTCGGACGTGCGCTACGCGAAGACGCTGGAGCTGCTGCGCGATGGTGGTGCGCTGGCGGTGATCGGGACGAACCAGATCGCGTCGAGCGTGGACCGGGGATACTTCGCGGCGGCGCAGCCGATCTACGAACGGTACTTTCCTGGGGAGTTCGTCGAGGAGCTGCCGGACGAGGATGTGACGCCGCCCGAGGTGGGTGAGGTGCTGGAGCAGCAGGAGTTCGAGGGAGTGGAGCTGTTCCGCTACCGGTGGGACCAGCAGTACAGCACCGGCGAATACGCGGACCTCGTGCGCTCGTACTCGGGGACACAGCGGCTAGATGTGGCGGAGCGCGAGGCGTTCGTCGGGGAGTTGGCGGCGTTCATCGAGAGCGACTTCGAGGGGACTGTGGTGCGGCCACTGGTGCTGACGTTGCTGCTTGCTCGGAAGCGGGCGGGGTAGCGGAGGCGGGAGCTAACACGCGTATGATGCGGCCCGAAGCGGGGAGGCGTCATGAGCGGCGACGGTGACATCGGGTTTGTCTTCCACGAGCGATTCTTGCAGCACGATCCGGGGCCGGCAGTCGTCGGTAGTCCGCCGCAGCCGTATCCGTATCTGGAGCCGGAGGCGCATGTTGAGCATCCTCGACGGGTGGGGCGAGTCAAGGAGCTGCTCGACCAGACGGGCCTGACCTCGAGGCTGCGGGCGCTGGAGTTCGAGGCGGCGTCGCTGGACGACGTGGCGCTGTTCCATACGCGCGAATACATCGACCAGGTGGTGGAGCTGAGCACGCGTGACGGGTACAGCGACGCGGGCGAGGGTGCTCGGTTGTCGCGAGGCTCGGTGGAGATTGCGCTGCTGGCCGCGGGTGGGACGTGCGCGGCGGTGGACGCGGTGCTGGACGGGAGCGTGGCGAGGAGCTACGCGCTGGTGCGGCCGCCCGGTCACCACGCGGTGGCGCACCAAGGGATGGGGTTCTGCCTCTTCGGGAATGTCGCAATCGCGGTGAAGCGGGCGCTGGCGCGGGGCTCGGCAGAGCGCGTGCTGATCTTCGACTGGGATGTGCACCACGGGAACGGGACGCAGTCGGCGTTCGTCGACGACGAGCGGGTGCTGATGGTGTCCCTGCACCAGGAGGGGTTGTACCCGGAGAACTCAGGGCTGCTGGACGAGACCGGCGAGGGCTCGGGAGCCGGGTACACGGTGAATGTGCCGTTGCCGGCGGGGACTGGGGATGCGGGCTACCTGGAGACATTCGAGCGGGTAGTTGCGCCGATTGCGCGGCAGTTCCGGCCGGACCTGATCGTGGTGTCGAACGGGCTGGATGCGAGCCGGTCCGACCCGCTGGGGCGGATGATGGTGACGGCGGGCGGCTTCCGTTCGCTGACACGCAAGACGATGACACTGGCGGACGAG
>JABIST010000031.1 GCA_018700215.1 Dehalococcoidia bacterium
GGAGGCGGGCACGGAGGGCGTGCATCGCGGGCTCTTCGATCAGGTGATGGATGGCGGCGGCGAGGAGGAGGGCAGTGACGATGGGTACGCCGAGGATGATGGCCGGATGGTTGAGGTCGGAGGCGTAGAGCTGCCGGATGATGATGTAGCCGACGTGTTCGTGAATGAGGTAGAGCGGATAGGAGATAGCTCCGAGGTAGATCAGCGGCCTGATGGCGAGCACGCGAAGCTGACCGGTGGCAGCGAGGCCAAAGATTGTCCAGATGAGAAGGCTGAGCAGGATGACATCTGTTCTGACAGCGGCCTCGAGGGCGAAGGTGACGACGACGAGGAAGAGGCCAGCGGGCGAGCGGGTCTGCCTCCAGATATAGAAGCCGATGCCGGCGAAGAAGAGGTTGCCGTAGGCCGTGAAGAGAGCGATTCCGAACACGTTTGGGAGGGTGATGCCAAGAGCGCTGGCCGTTCCAAAGATCAGGATATTGGTTGTGAGCCAGATCAGAAACATGCGCAGCGGACGCTGAAGTAGGCCGGCGCGGAAGAAGGCGAACATCCAGATGTAGAAAGCGAGTTCGATCGAGAGGGTCCAGTAGACACCGTCGATGTGCCTGATGCCGGCGTATTCGTGGAGCATGGTGAGGTTGGCAAGCAGCTCCCAAACGGTGCGCTCTTTTCCAGGGAGACCGATCAGCGCAACGGCGGCGAAGGTGATGAGGACGGCGATCCAATAGACGGGGAAGAGTCGGGTGGCACGGGAAACGATGAAGTGTCGCGCACTCTTCGTGCGTTCGAGGGTCATGTAGATGACGAAGCCGCTGACGAGGAAAAACAGGTTGACTCCGTAGTAGCCGACATCGAAGGAGAGGGTGAAGGTGGACGGGTGGTCGTAGAAGCGGTCAAACATGGTGGTGAAGTGGAAGAGGACGACCATCGTGGCTCCGACACCGCGGAGGGCGTCGAGTTCACGGATACGGCGGGTGGGGGCAGGATTCGTCACGTTGCATTGATAGTCGAGAGTGTGACAAGGGAACTGAAGGCCCGCTGGCCTTCGCCCGCGAGCGGCGATGTGCTTCGGTAGCCGCGATCACGGGTGGGGGTGGGTAGACTTGGGGTAGCCGGCGCCGCTCAAACTCTTTTCGCTGGCTGAGTGGAGGTGTGTTGTGGGCACGAAGGAGCTTGAGGCGCTGGTTGAGGTGCTGCAGACGGAATTGGCGAAGGGGCGGAAGAATCACGTGACGGGGACGTGGCACATTCATTTCGAGAAGCGCGATGATTTGGATCAGCCGGTGTTTTCGTTCAATAAGTGCGAGTCCGAGGTGTATTGCGAGGAACGACCGACGGTGATTGCCGTCGATGGGTCTGTGGTGGATGAGGGTGGGCCGCTGTTCTAGCGCGGCTCATCGAGAGACAGGGAAGAAGCGCCCCGTGGGCGCTTCTTTCGTTAACGGAAGGCGGGCATGACGTCTGTGGCGAAGAGGCGCATGGACTGAAGGACGGTGTCCGGGGTCATGGCGCCGCCGTGGAGGACGAGGCTGAGGGTGGTGATGTCGGCGGCGTCTTTGTAGCGCTGGAGCTTTTTGATGACGGTGGGTGGGGCGCCGGAGAGGGTGCGGTTTTCGAACATTTCGTCGAGGTCGGGCTCGCCTTCGTAGGGGAGGGGTTCGGAGACGCCGGAGACGACGTGTTCGTGGCCGTGTCGGAGGTTGGTGGCCTGGCGGGACTGGTAGAGGAAGTGTTCCATCTGGGTGCGCGATTCTTCGTCGGTAGGGGTGACGACGACCTGGCCCTGGACGCCGAATTCGTGAGGGGCATCGGGGTAGGTTTCGCGCGAGCGCTGGAAGTTGGCCCAGCCTTCTTCGAGGACGCTGATGGGTCTGCCGGACTGGGAGGTGAGGGCGCGGAGGCCGTATTGGCCGCTGATGTCGAAGGATTCCTGGGTGGTGGCGGCAAGCCAGATGGGCGGCCGGGGCTGCTGGTATGGCTTGGGGTAGAGGGTGGTTTCGGGGATTTGGTTGAATTTGCCGTCGTATTCGAAGGTTTCGCCGCTGAGGGCACGGGTGATGATGGCGAGTGATTCGTTGGTGCGGTCGCGGGCTTCTTCCTGGTCGAGGCCGAAGCGCCGGAACTCGAAGGGTTGGTAGCCGCGGGCGACGCCGATTTCGAGGCGGCCGTTGGTGAGCTGGTCGGTGAGGGCGATGTCCTCGGCGACGCGGAGCGGGTCCCAGAAGGGGAGGACGAGGACGGCGGTGCCGACTCGGATCTTGCTAGTTTCGGTGGCGACGCGGGTGGCCATGAGCAGCGGGTTGGGGATGTAGCCGTAGTTGGAGAAGTGGTGTTCGGCGAACCAGACGGAGTCGTAGCCGAGTTCTTCGGCTTCCTGGGCGAATTCGACCATGCGCTTGAATATGACGTCGGGAGCTTCGAGGGCTGAGGAGCCAGCGAGGGCAAAGGCGGCGAATTTCATCAAGCAACTCTTTCACATCGATGGGTGGGGGTGCGAGAGACGGTATCAGGTTGTTTCTGTTCTCGGTTGAGCGGACCGGATGGAACGGATTACTGGGAATCGGTTTCGTGGCGCTCGATGTCGGCGAGGATGGCGGCGTGTCGTTCTTCGACGCGGGGGCGGGCGTCGTCGCTGGTGAAGATGTAGGCGCGGTTGTGGCGGATGCCATTGAGGACGAGCTGACCGACGGCGTTGCCATCGATGGCGTCTTTGACTCTGTCGGGGCGGGGGACAGGGCGACCGGGGCCGAGGCCTGCGGGGCGGTTTCGGTCGGCTTCCCAGATGCGGGTGGAGACGGTGGAGGGGCAGAGGACGGAGACGCCGATGGTTTCGGGCTCGAGTTCAGCTCGGAGGTTTTCGGAGTAGGAGACGACGGCGGCTTTGCTGGCGCTGTAGATGCCGTAATCGAGGTAGGTGCGGGGGGCGAGGCCGGCCATGGAGCCGGTGTTGACGATCTGGGCACCGAAACCATCAGAGGCGGCGGCGGCACGGAGCTGGTCGATGAAGGCGCGGACGCCTTTGATGACGCCGTGGAGGTTCACGTCGAGGATCCACTGCCAGTCGGCAGCGGAGACCTGGGTGAGCGGCCCATCGAGCATGACGCCGGCGTTGTTGCAGAGGATGGAGGCGGGGCCGAGGGAGGTCCGAACTTCCTCGGCGAGTGCGGTGAGGGAGTCGGGGTCTGCGACGTCGACGTGGAAGGGAGAGGCGGTGTGGCCAGCGGCGGTGAGTTCGGTGGCGACGCGGGTGGCGGCTTCGGTATCGATGTCGGCGATGGCGATGTGAGCGCCGGCTTCGGCGAGGGCGATGGCGATCCCTCGGCCGATGCCATCGCCGGCACCGGTGACGACGGCGATGCGGTTGGTGAGATTGTCCATGTTCGTCGCTCCTCGGTAGTCGCGCTGGTCCTCGGGGGCGGCGCGGGGAGGGGAGACGGTAGCAGGGCGGGAGAGGTGGGAGGGGATCAGGCGGCGTTGGCGATGCCCCGGAGCGGAGTGTCGGCGAGCATGGCCGAGATATGCAGGAACACGCCGGCAGTGGAGCTGCCGGAATTGCGGAAGAACATGTCAAGAATGCGCTCTCGGTTGGGCCGGAGTGCGGGTGGGACGATGGGATGGTCGGGGTCCTCGAACCCATGGCGTTCGGCGGTGGCGGTGGCGCGGAACAGCAGGTCAGGGAGCGAGCCGGGATTGCCCTGGGGGTTGAAGGCTTCGAGCAGCGTGGATGGGAGGGCAGCGTGGTGGCAGACGCGACGGGCGAGATCGAGGTGGCTTCCGCCGAGCAATTCGGTTTCGGCATCCCACAGCAGGGATGGGGTGGAGATCGCAAGCTGGGCGGAGGCAGCGGCGTTCGCGGGGTCGTGCTGTTGCAGGAGGAAGAGGCCCACGCTGCGGAGGAGTGAACC
>JABIST010000030.1 GCA_018700215.1 Dehalococcoidia bacterium
AACCCACAGGGCTTCGTCATCGCCTACGCCGCCGGCGTCGTCGTCACCTTCGCCACCGTCGCCTTCTCAAGCTGGCGCTCCGCCAACCTCAACATCGTTCGCGCCATCCGAGACCTCCCCGAGCCTCAGGCACTCCGCAGCCGCACCGCCTCCTGGAGCGAACTCGGCCTTGGCGCCGTCAGCGCACTCTGGACCGTCGGCTGGGTCACCATCTTCGGCCTGCTCGCCATCGCCCTCTTCCAGGCGTTCATCTTCTCGCTCGGCTTCTACGGCCTCCCCTACTTGGGAGTAATCCCCCTCGCTCTGCTGTTCGGCTACGGGGTCACACTCGCGAATCGCGGTATCCCGAACATTCGCGGGGCCAAGCCCTGGATCGCATTCGCATTCTGGCTCCTCATCTTCAACGTGATCGCACTCCCCACTTGGGGCCTCCTGCGCTCAAAATCCTGGGCAGATCACCATCGGAGTGGTGGTGGCTGGTCCATCGTCATGCTCGTCTTCGGCGCGATCTTCATCTACCTCGGTGGCTGGGTCTGGGGCCAGCAGTTCGCCTACACGGCTGGAACCACCCTCGCCCTCATGGCGCTGGCAATGCTCGCCGTCTACTGGGGAGCCGTTCCGAAGACCGCATTCAGCATCACCGGACTCATCCTCGTCTGGTACTGGCTGCTCCCGCTCCCCTTCTCGCTCATCTGGGAAGGTGGCAAGGGCTGGTCTGATCCGCTTGGTGGCCTGCTTGGCCTCGTCGGCCTCGGGCCCGGTGAGATCAGTGGCAATATCGAGATGTTCTTCGTCTCAGGCATCAGCATCACCGCCTCCGCCACGCTCGTCATCATCTACAACTCGGCATTCTTCCTCGGCCTCATCACCCGCTTCGGCAGCGTCTTCGGAGGAGCGGTGCCAGCCATCCGAACCGCCGTCGCCTATCCACTCGCCGCACAGTTCCGAACTGGACTCACGCTCGCGATGTTCGGGCTCGTCGTCTTCAGCCTCGTCGTCATGGCCTATCTCAACTTCAACTTCAGCCAGCTCTTCCTCGGCGAAGAGGCCAGCGTCGGCTACGACGTCATCGTCGAGGGCAATCCGTCCAACCGCATCGATGACCTCCGTGTCACCCTCGCCGAAGCGGGCTACGATGCCGATGCCAACATCGACGGCGTTGGGAAGCTCGCCTGGAGCTACCCCCAGTTCCGCCAGGACGGCATCACCGGATTCGATAGCAGCCTCGCCTTCCGAGGTGGCGACACAGAGTTCTTCCAGCTCGCCAACCTGCCACTACAGGCTCGCGCAACCGGCTACAACAGCGACGAAGCGGTAATCCAGGCGCTCCAGGACGACCCAACCATGGTCATCGCCACCGCCGAGATTCTTCAGATCTCCGGTGGGTTCGGCGACCCCAACGACTTCTTCAAGATCGACCGCACCGGCTCAGATCTTGTCGACATGCCCTGGGAACCAATCTCAATCTCCGCGCGTGATGCCGAAACTGGCCGGCAGGCCCAGTTCCTGCTGATTGGCATCCTCGAACCGCAGACCAGCGGCGTGCTCTTCAACAACATCTTCGGCGTCATCGGCACCATCGATATGGTCGAGGAACTGACCGAGGGCGACGCCGCTGACACCTTCTTCGTGACAACTCCCGATGGCTCGAAGTCCTCCGAGGATCGCGTCGCCAAGGGCATCGAATCCACCCTCCTCGAGCGCGGCGTCCAGGCCCGCTCCATCGAGGCCGAGATCGACTCCCAGGGGGCACAGTCACAAGGCTTCCAGCTCCTCTTCGAGGGCTTCATGGGCCTCGGTCTCATCGTCGGCATCGCCGCCCTCGGCGTAATCGCCTTCCGCACCGTCGTGGAGCGACGCCAGCAAATCGGCATGCTCCGCGCCATCGGCTATTCCCGGCGGCTCGTCGGCCTCTCCTTCTTCCTGGAATCATCTTTCATCGCACTCACCGGCATCGCCATGGGCGTCCTGCTCGGCTCGGCCCTCTCCTACAACCTCCTTACCAGCCCAGAGTTCACCGACGGTGCCGAACTCGATTTCCGCGTCCCGTGGCTCAGACTCGCGATCATCGTTGGCATCGCCTACGTCGCCAGCGCACTGATGACCCTCTGGCCCGCGCGCAGTGCTTCGCGGGTCTCCGTCGCCGAAGCGCTCCGCTACGAGTAGCCGGCGAGCCGTCCCTCACACAACAACGGCCGCGCCAATGGCGCGGCCGTTGTGATTCGTTTCCGCATCAGACCTAGCGCGAAGAAGCGGACTGCTCTCGGAGTTCGCGGACAGAACGGAGGTGGCGCTCCACAACAGTCATCGCGCCTTCCTCAGTCACCGCAAACTTCGGTGCCACCTTCCAGAACTGCGGTAGGTAGTGCCGCCAGTCCGCCAGAATCTCACTCGCTCGCTTGGAGCCCGTCTCTTCTTGGTGGCGACGCACCAGCGCCTCCAGCAGCTCGATGTCTTCCGGGCCAGTCACCTGCTCGAGGCCAACCAGCTCCTGGTTCACGCGTGAGCGGAAGTCACCACGCTCGTCCAGCACGAAGGCCACACCGTTCGACATGCCGGCGCCGAAGTTGCGTCCCGTCTCGCCGAGGATGACGACGACACCGTCCGTCATGTACTCACAGCCGTGGTCGCCAATGCCCTCAACGACTGCCAGACCGCCCGAGTTACGCACGCCAAAGCGCTCACCGGCCCGCCCCGCGACGAACAGACTGCCGCCCGTTGCGCCGTACAACACTGTGTTGCCAACCAGCACCGTCTCGTGCGACGAGGTCGGCTGCGAGGGGTGCGGGCGGATCATGATCGCCCCACCGTTCATCCCCTTGGCAACGTAGTCGTTTGCGTCACCAACCAGGTGCATCCGAACCCCGCGAGTGAGGAAGGCGCCGAAGGATTGCCCAGCGGTGCCGGTGAAATGCAGGTTGATCGTCCCGAACGGGAGCCCGTCATCGCCATAGCGACGCGCGATCCGGCCCGATAGACGGGCGCCCACCGTACGGTTCGTGTTCTTGATCTCGTACTGCTGTCGCGTCGGCGTCTGGTGCTCGATGGCGTCGTGCACGTCCACGATGATCTGGTCGTCCAGCACCACCTCGTCCGTGCGATCGTTCCGGAGCGACTGCGCCGTGTGCGGCTCGTGCCCCTGCGGGTCGATCGGCGTAATCAGCCGCGACAGGTCGATCCCACTGGCCCGGTCGCCCGCGCTCGGCGGCTGCTGCCGCAGCAAGTCAGCCCGCCCGATCAGTTCGTCGATCGATCGATAGCCCAACTCCGCCAGGGTTTCTCGCACGTCTTGCGCGATGTGCGTCAGATACGAGACCAACATCTCCGGCGTACCGAAGTACTTGGCACGTAGATCTTCGCGCTGCGTCGCCACGCCAACCGGACAGGTGTTCAGGTGGCACTGGCGCGCCATCTTGCAGCCCACCGCAATCATCGCCGTCGTGCCGAAGCCATACTGCTCCGCGCCCAGCATCGCGCCCATGATCACATCTCGGCCTCGTTTGAAACCGCCATCAGTGCGAATCGTCACCCGACCGCGCAGGCTGTTGTTGACCAACACCTCCTGCGTCTCAACCAGACCCAGCTCCCACGGTGCGCCGGCGTACTTCATCGAAGACAGCGGCGATGCGCCGGTCCCACCTTCAGCGCCGCTGATCTGAATCACATCGGCGTACGCTTTCGCCACGCCCGCGGCAATTGTGCCAACTCCCTCAGAGGAGACCAGCTTCACGCAGATTCGCGCTTCGGGATTGACCATCTTCAGGTCGTAGATCAGCTGCGACAGGTCCTCAATCGAGTAGATGTCGTGATGTGGTGGCGGCGAGATCAGCGGCGTCCCCGGCATCACGTGCCGCAGCTCCGCGATGTAGGAGTTCACCTTCACTCCGGGAAGCTGACCGCCTTCGCCGGGCTTCGAACCCTGAGAGATCTTGATCTCCAGCTCGGTTGCCGCCGCCAGATATGCGGGGGTCACGCCGAACCGACCAGACGCCACCTGCTTCACCTGCGAGTTCGCGTCGCGCTTGTCGCCCTTTGGGAGGTAGCGTCGCGGGTCCTCGCCACCCTCGCCCGTGTTGGAGCGTGCACCGAGCTGGTTCATCGCTCGCGCGATGTCCTCGTGCGCCTCGGGGCTGAGTGCGCCCAGGGACATGGCGCCCGTCTGGAAGCGCTTCGTAATCTCAAGCACCGGTTCAACCTCGTCGATCGAGATCGGCTCACGATCCGAGGCGAACTCCAGCAGATCCCGCGGCGCGCTGGGCGGCGCATGCTCCAGGATGTTCACGTACTCGCGATACTCGTCACGCCCACCGTCGTTCTGTACTGCCTTGTGCAACGCGCGCCACATCGTGGGTGAGTACCCGTGGTAATCAGCATCGCGACGGAACTTGTACCAGCCACCGGGCAGCAGGTCCGCCGCCTCTGGGAACGCCCGTACGTGCCGCTCCAGCACATCCTGCGCCAGCTCATCGAAGCCGACGCCGCCAATTCTGGAGGTCGTGCCAATGAAGCAGCGATCGACAACTTCTTTGCCAACCCCAAGTGCTTCAAAGATCTGCCCGCCGTGATACGACGCGACGGCAGAGATGCCCATCTTCGACATGATCTTCAAGATGCCCGTATCCACAGCCTGCCCGTAGCGGCGGAAGATCCGGTCCAGCGGATCGTCGCCGAACGCGCCTTCCTTCACCAACGAACACAACACATCGAACGCCAGGTAGGGGATCACCGCGCTGGCGCCGAAGCCAATCAGCGCCGCGAAGTGGTGCACATCGCGAGCGTCGCCGCTCTCCGCGATGATGCTCGCGCGCATTCGCCGGCCGGTCTGGATCAGGTGGTGGTGTACCGCGCCCACCGCCATCAGCATCGGCATCGGCGCCCAGTCTTTGTCGACCAGCCGATCGCTGATCACCAGAATCGAATGCCCCTCGTCCACCGCGAGCACCGCGGCCGCACACAGATCGTCGATCGACTGCTTCAGTCCCTCGGTGCCATCAACCACTGGGAAGCGCGCATGCAGCGTCGCCACCCTGAAATCGTCGAGCCCCAGGCGACGCAGCGCCGACAGTTCTTCGTCCAGCATCAGCGGGCTCGTCAGGTGCACCAGTCGCGCCGCCTCAGGTACCGCCTCCAGCACCGAGCGTCGCCGTCCGAGATACATGTCCAACGACATCACGATCTCTTCGCGGATCGAGTCGATCGCCGGGTTCGTGACCTGCGCGAACCGCTGCTTGAAGTAGGTGTAGAGGAGCCGCCCCTGGTTCTGCAGCGCCGACAGCGGTGTGTCGTCGCCCATCGAACCAACCGGCTCCTTGCCATCCCGCGCCATCGGCTTGATGACGGTCTCCACCTCTTCGCGCGTGTAGCCGTGCAGTTGCTGCATCGCCAGCACGTCCTGCGGCGGCTCCTGCTCGCGAAGTCCGTCATCTTCCACGGCGTGCAGGTGCACCAGGTGTTTCTCCACCCAGTCCCCGTATGGCCGCCGCACCACCAGCTCACGAGCGATGTCTTCCGGATGGAGGAACAGCCGCCGCGCGCTGTCGACCGCGATCATCTCGCCGGGGCCCAGCCGGCCAGATTCCACGATCTTGTCGAACGGGATGTCCACCAGCCCCACCTCGGAGCCCATGATCACCAGACCGTCCGAGGTCACCTGGTAGCGGGCGGGCCGTAGACCGTTGCGGTCCATCACCGCTGCCGTGGTGGTGCCGTTGCTGAAGGCAACCGCCGCCGGGCCGTCCCACGGCTCCATCAGCGTCGCGTGGTACTCGTAGAACGAGCGAAGGTGCGGGTGGATGTTCGGCATGTTCTCCCACGCCTCGGGGACCAACATCCGCATCGCGTGCAACAGGTCGCGGCCGGACTGCACCAGCAGCTCCAACGCCTCATCCAGCGAGGCCGTGTCCGAACCGATTGGCGAGATCACCGGCGACAGCGCCGAAACATCGTCGCCCCAGACCGCTGACTCCAGATCCGCCTCACGCGCCGTCATCCAGTTGCGATTGCCAATCAGCGTGTTGATCTCGCCGTTGTGAGCGATGTACCGGAACGGCTGCACAATGTTCCACTCGGGCAACGTGTTCGTCGCGTACCGCTGGTGGAATAGCGCCGTGCGCGACACCATCCGCTCGTCCGCAAGGTCCGGGAAGAACGCCACAATCCGGGGCGCTACCATCAGCCCCTTGTACACGACTGTCCGAGACGACATGGACACGACGTAGCAGTCGATTTCCTGCTCGCGGAAGGTCCGCTCCGCCCGCCGTCGTGCCAGGTAGAGCTGCCGCTCAAAGTTCGGCACCGGTTGTTCCGTCGGTCGCCGCACCAGCAGCTGCTCAATACCCGGCAATGCTGCCAGCGCATGCGGACCAAGCTGACCCGGATCATGCGGCACCTCGCGCCAGCCGATGACGCCGATCCCGAGCCGACGAACCTCGTCCTCCAGCGCTGTACGCGCTGCCGGCCGCTGCGATTCGTCGTGCGGCAGGAACACCATCGCCACGCCCAGGTCGTCGCGATCGCTGACTGGAAAGCCAAGGCGCTCGCAGTCTTCCTGCAGCAGCTCGAACGGCACCTCAATCGTGATGCCTGTGCCGTCGCCGGTCAGTGGGTCTGCATTCACGGCGCCGCGGTGGGTCAGCGAGATGACCGCTTCCACGGCGAGCGCCACCACCTGATGGGTCCGCTCGCCCTTGATACTGGCGATGAATCCCGTGCCACAGGCATCGTGTCCCGGGCCAGGAGGCGCCATCAGGCCGCCGGCCTCCGGATGCAATGGCGAAACGTAGCCCGTCGGTGACGGGCGCGCGTCAATTGTCACTCAAGACCACACTTTCATCCGCGAACGATGCAGCAGCTCGCAGGGGGTCGATCATCATAGCCGACAAGATCGGGGCGATTCGTCGCTATCTTGCGCGATCTGTCACAAAGTCGCAATAGCCTTGTAACGAGTCGTCAGTAACTTGACCAACTTGGTCCGCTCCGCCTCGGCTGCCCGCCCGCTACCCCAGGTCCACCGGCGCCCGCTCCTCGCGCAGCACCTCTCGCGCTAGCAACCCCTCGATTTCGTCACGATCGAGGCCCAACAGTTCCGACATCACCGCGCGCGTGTCCTGCCCCATGTCTGGCGAGGTCCCCTTGATGCCGCCCGGCGTGCGCGACAGCTTCACCGGCGAGTTCGGCAGCGGCATCTCCCCAATCGTGTGATGTGGGACCGGCACCAGCATCTCCCGAGCAGCCACCTGCGGCATCGCGGCCGCCGAGGGGATGTCGTTCAGTGGCCCGCATGGCATCCCGTACTGCTGGAGCGCAGCGATCCACTCATCAGTGGTCCGCTTCATGAACGCCTCGCTCAGCAACGGCTCTAGCTCGCCGTGGTTCGCCGAACGGGCCTGCGAGGTGGCGAACCGCTCATCATCGATCAGCTCTGGCAGGTCCAGCTCAGCGCAGAGCAGCGCCCACTGGTTCGGCACACCCCACGCCAGCGCCAGCACCAGGTAGCCGTTCGCCGTGGGGAACGCCTGGAACGGCACCGCCGTCGGGTGCCGGGTACCCAGCCGCTGCGGCGTCTCTCCGGTCACGTGGTAACGCATGTACGCGTTCTCCAGCACCGCGATCTGGCAGTCCACCATCGATATGTCCACCATCTGCCCGCGCCCGGACTGCTCACGCTCCCGCACCGCGGCGAGCACACCGATCGCGCAGTACAGCCCCGCGGCCACGTCGCCCAGCGAGAACCCCGGTCGCACCGGCCCGCCACCCGGCTCGCCCGTGATCGACATGACGCCACCCGCGCCCTGCACGATCACATCCAGTGCCGGTAGTTCGCGCATCGGACCCGTCTGCCCGTAGCCGGAGATCGCCGCATAGATCAGCCGAGGATTCAGCTCCGACAGCACCTCGTAACCCACACCCAGCCCATCCATCGCCCCGGGCGTGAAGTTTTCGACGACGACGTCCACCTCGCCCACCAACCGCTTGAACAGCTCCTTGCCCTCGTCTGACTTCAGATCGATCGAGATCGAACGCTTCCCTCGGTTCACCGAGAAGAAGTAGCCCGACTCGCCGTCCACCAGCGGCCCGGTCGTCCTCGACACGTCCCCGAACGGCGGACGCTCCAGCTTGATCACGTCGGCGCCCAGGTCGCCCAACGTCATCGTCGCGAACGGCCCGGACAGGACCCACGTCAGGTCGAGAATGCGCAGGCCCTCGAGCGGGCCACTGGTCGGCAATGCGGGCATCGAGGACGCTCCTATCCAGCTCCGGCGATCGTCACCG